>NZ_VWWH01000037.1:0-62353 GCF_011753045.1 Burkholderia sp. Ap-955 | reverse complement strand
CGGAGAAGCCCGCGGAAGCCGTGCCCGCCGTACGCGCGGCCGACAAGCCGGCTGGCCAGGCCGCCGATCCGGCATCGTCGTCCGCCGACAAGCCGTCCGCCGGTACCGACCCCGCTTCGCGTGCGGCTGCGCGCACACGCGACGCCGCGGCACCGGATTCCGAGACGCCGCCGGGCGGCGCGAGCCTCGCCGCCGCGCAGGCGCGCGTGGCCGATGCCGACCACTGAATTGCCCATCGATCGTGCCGCGCGCCGCGCGGCCGTTTCCGAACCTGTCTCCCAAACGATATGAACACTCCCGCTCCTACCGGTTTCCGTTGCGGCATGATCGCGATCGTGGGCCGCCCGAACGTCGGCAAGTCGACGTTGATGAACGCACTCGTCGGCCAGAAGATCAGCATCACGTCGCGCAAGGCGCAGACGACCCGCCACCGCATCACCGGCATCAATACGTTCGATGACGCGCAATTCGTGTTCGTCGACACGCCGGGTTTCCAGACCCGCCACAGCACCGCGCTGAACCGTTCGCTGAACCGCGCGGTCACGTCGACGCTCACGTCGGTCGACGTGATCCTGTTCGTGATCGAGGCCGGCCGCTTCGGCCCTGACGACCAGAAGGTGCTCGACCTGATTCCGCCCGGCATGCCGACGCTGCTGATCGCGAACAAGATCGACCGCGTGAACGACAAGGCCACGCTGTTCCCGTTCATGCAGAAGGTGAGCGAGATGCGCGAATTCACCGAGCTCGTGCCGCTGTCGGCGCAGAAACCGGAAGACATCAAGCGCCTGCTGGACACGATCAAGCCGTACCTGCCGGAAGGCGAGCCGATTTATGGCGAGGACGAACTGACCGACCGCAGCTCGCGTTTCCTCGCAGCCGAAATCCTGCGCGAGAAGGTGTTCCGCTGGACCGGCGACGAACTGCCGTACACGAGCACCGTGCTGATCGACAAGTTCGAGGAGGAAGGGCGCCTGAAGCGCATCTTCGCGACGATCCTCGTCGAACGCGATTCGCACAAGGCGATGGTGATCGGCAAGAAGGGCGAGAAGCTCAAGCAGATCAGCACCGAGGCGCGGATGGACATGGAGAAGCTGTTCGACGGCCCCGTGTATCTCGAGACCTTCGTGAAGGTGAAGAGCGGCTGGGCCGACAACGAGGCGGGGCTGCGCGCCTATGGGTACGAATGACGCGCTGACGTCGACTGAAGACGCGGTGACGGCCGGTGCGAACGATGCGCCGCTGCCGGCACCGCCCGAACCGCCGCGCAAGGCGCGGCGCGCGACGTCACGCACGTCCGATTTCCGTGTCGCCGAGCAGCCGGCATACGTGCTGCACAGTTATCCGTATCGGGAAACGAGCCTGATCATCGACGTGCTGACGCGTGATCATGGCCGGCTCGCGCTCGTCGCGAAGGGTGCGAAGCGCCCGCACTCCGCGTTGCGCGGCGTACTGCAGACCTTTCAGCCGCTGCTGCTGTCCTGGTCGGGCAAATCCGAAGTGCGCACGCTGACGGGCGCCGAGTGGGTCGGCGGGATGCTGCCGCTCGGCGGCGACGGGCTCCTGTGCGGCTTCTACGTGAACGAGCTGCTCGTGAAATTCTGCGCACGCGAAGATCCCCAGCCGCCGCTCTTCAATCATTACGTGCTGACCCTCACGCGCCTCGCGCACGGCGAACCCGCGGTGCAGGTGCTGCGCTCGTTCGAGCGCGTGCTGCTGCGCGAGACCGGCTACGCGATGGCGCTGAACCGCACGGTCGCGCGCCGCGCGGTCGAGCCCGATCGTCGCTACGTGTTCGATCCCGAGCGTGGCGTGCGCAATGCGGACGACGAAGTCCCATCGCACTGGCCGGTCATTTCCGGACAGACGTTGCTCGATATGGAGCAGGACGATTACCATCGAGCCCAGACGGTTGCGCAAAGCAAGACGCTGATGCGCTTCCTGCTGAACACCTATCTCGGCGGTACGCCGCTTGCCACGCGTCAGATCCTGATCGACCTGCAAAACCTATGAGCTTCTTCCTGACAACGCCCACCGCCATCGACCTCGGCGTCAACATCGACCACGTCGCGACGCTGCGCAATGTGCGCGGCACGACCTATCCCGATCCGATCCGCGCGGCGCTCGCCGCCGAAGAAGCCGGTGCGGATGCGATCACGCTGCACCTGCGCGAGGATCGCCGCCACATCGTCGATGCGGATGTGCGCAAGCTGCGTCCGCTGCTGAAGACGCGCATGAACCTCGAATGCGCGGTGACGGCCGAGATGCTCGATATCGCCTGCGAAGTGCGTCCGCACGACGCGTGCCTCGTACCCGAGAAGCGCGAGGAACTGACGACCGAAGGCGGTCTCGATGTCGCCGGCCACTTCGAGGCCGTGCGTGCGGCGTGCAAGCAGCTTGCCGACGTGGGCGTGCGCGTGTCGCTGTTCATCGATCCGGACGAGACGCAGATCCGTGCCGCGCACGAAGCGGGCGCGCCGGTGATCGAGCTGCATACGGGCCGTTACGCCGAAGCGCACGACGAAGCCGAGCAGCAGCGCGAATACGAGCGCATCGTCGCGGGCGTTCAGGCCGGCGCGCAGCTTGGCCTGAAGGTCAATGCCGGTCACGGGCTGCACTACACGAACGTGCAGCAGATCGCCGCGATCGACGGCATCGTCGAACTGAACATCGGCCACGCGATCGTCGCGCACGCGATTTTCGCGGGCTGGGACAACGCGGTGCGCGAAATGAAGGCGATCATGGTTGCCGCACGCGTTGCCGCGCTGCATGGCGGCGCGCGCTGAAGATGACATGCCGCCGCGCGTTGCGCGTCATGCCTGACCCGGCCCGGCCGGGTCGTACCGGCGCGTACTGACGTGGCGATCTACGGCATCGGTACCGACATCGCCCAGGTGAGCCGCATCGCGGCGGTGCTCGAACGCACGGGCGGCCGGTTTGCCGAGAAGGTGCTGGGCCCCGACGAGCTGCGTGTGTTCCATGCGCGCCGTGCCCGCTCCGAGGCGCGCGGCATCGCGTTCCTCGCGACGCGCTTTTCCGCGAAGGAAGCGTTCTCGAAGGCGATTGGGCTCGGCATGCACTGGCCGATGACGTGGCGTGCGCTGCAGACCCTCAACCACCCGAGTGGCGAGCCGTACGTGGTTGCATCGGGCGAGCTGGCCGACTGGCTTGCGGCCCGTGGCATCACGGCGCGCGTGACGGTCAGCGACGAACGCGACTATGCGGTGTCGTTCGTGGTCGCCGAGACGGACGCCGCGCCTGCACCTGTTTCCCGAACCTCCTCCTGACGGAATTCCCGATTCAATGAAAACGACTCCCGGCCCGGTCATGCTCGACGTCGTCGGCACGGCCCTGTCGCGCGACGATGCGCGGCGCCTCGCGCATCCGAATACCGGCGGCGTGATCCTGTTCGCGCGGCACTTCCAGAACCGCGCGCAACTGACCGCGCTGACCGACTCGATCCGCGCGGTGCGCGAAGACATCCTGATCGCCGTCGATCACGAAGGCGGCCGCGTGCAGCGTTTCCGCACCGACGGCTTCACGGTGCTGCCCGCGATGCGCCGCCTGGGCGAGCTGTGGGATCGCGACGTGCTGCTCGCGACGAAGGTCGCCACGGCCGTCGGCTACATCCTGGCCGCCGAGCTGCGTGCATGCGGGATCGACATGAGCTTCACGCCCGTGCTCGACCTCGACTACGGGCACTCGAAAGTGATCGGCGATCGCGCGTTCCATCGCGATCCGCGCGTCGTCACGCTGCTCGCGAAGAGCCTGAACCACGGGTTGTCGCTCGCCGGGATGGCGAACTGCGGCAAGCATTTCCCGGGGCACGGCTTCGCGGAGGCCGACTCGCACGTCGCGTTGCCGACCGACGACCGTACCCTCGACGCGATCCTCAAGCAGGACGTCGCGCCGTACGACTGGCTCGGTCTGTCGCTGTCCGCGGTGATTCCCGCGCACGTGATCTACACGCAGGTCGACAAGCGGCCGGCCGGTTTCTCGCGCGTGTGGCTGCAGGACATCCTGCGCGGACGGCTCGGCTTCACGGGCGCGATCTTCAGCGACGACCTGTCGATGGAAGCCGCGCGCGAAGGCGGCACGCTCACGCAGGCGGCCGACGCCGCACTCGCGGCCGGTTGCGACATGGTGCTCGTCTGCAACCAGCCGGACGCGGCCGAGGTCGTGCTGAACGGGCTGAAAGCGCGGGCCACGGACGAGTCGGTGCGACGCATCAAGCGGATGCGTGCGCGCGGCAAGGCGCTCAAGTGGGACAAGCTGATCGCGCAGCCCGAGTATCTGCAGGCGCAGGCGCTGTTGAGCAGCGCACTGGCCTGAGCGGGGAGGGGATGGCGCGGTGCGCGCCATTCCGGTCGCAGAAACAAACGAGCCGCGCAATCGCGCGGCTTTTTCATGAATTACTGCCGGTGCGAACCGGGCAGCTTCAGGAATCAGGCAGGTCGACCAAGTGTGCTTTGGCGCAACTAACGGTCAAGCCCTGCCAGTACCTTCGAGCATCGTCGCCTGCTCAGTTCACCTTCATCCGCTGCAGCTTGTTGTACAGCGTCTTCGGGCTGATGCCGAGCAGCGTTGCCGCGCGGTGGCGCGTGCCGCCGACGGCGTCGAGTGTCGCGCGGATCAGCAGATCCTCGACGTCGGACAGCGGCGTGCCGACCTTGATCTGCACGCTGCTGCCGTTCAGGGCGGCGCCGGCAGAGAAGCTCGGCTCGCCCGCGCGCAGCGTCTCGATGAAATCGCCCGATGCGTCGTACGCGAAGCGCACGCGCTCCTGCAGCTCGCGCACGTTGCCCGGCCATTCGTAGGACAGGCATTCACGTACGAAGCCCGGCGCCGCGCGCTTGTCGGTCGTGCTGCGGCCGGTTGCGCGCGCGTCGCGGTTCAGTTCGTCGATCAGCGCATCCGCGATCGCGAGCGCATCGCCGTCGCGCTCGCGCAGCGGCGGCATCGTGATCGATGCCGCATCGAGGCGCAGCCACAGATCCTCGCGCAGCGTGCCGTTCGCGACCGCTTCGCGCGCCGGGCGGCGCGTGGTCGCGATCAGCCGGAAATCGCTCGTGATCGAGCTCGTGCCGCCGATCCGCATGAAGTTCTGCGAATCGAGCGCATGCAGCAGCGCTTCCTGCAGCACGAGCGGCAGTGCGGTGATTTCGTCGAGAAACAGCGTGCCGCCGCCGGCCTGTTCGAACAGGCCCGATTCGCGGCGCTCCGCGCCGTCGAACGCGCCGCGCTCATGGCCGAACAGCACGCTGTCGAGCGAGGCGCCATGCCGGCCGGCCTGCGCGATCGTCCGGCAGTCGAACGACACGAACGGCCCCTTGCGGCGCCGGCTCAGGTCGTGCAGCGTGCGCGCGGCCAGCTTCTTGCCGGTACCGGCTTCGCCCGAGAACAGTACGGCCGTCTCGGTGCGCGCGTTGTGCTCGATCATGTCGTACACGTGCTGCATCGCGTCGCTGCGGCCGACCAGCGCGCCGAAGCGGCCGAGATGGCGCAGCGAGGCGCGCAGCGACTGCACTTCGTCGATCAGTTCGTACGGACGCGGGATCCGCGCGAGCAGGCTGCGCAGGCGCGGAATGTTGATCGGCTTCAGCAGGTAGTCCCAGATGCCGTGACGCAGGCCCTCGATGGCGCTCTCGACCGTCGCATTGCCGGTCAGCACGATGACGGGCAGCGAGCCGTTCGGCTGTTGCTGCGGCAGGTGCTGGAGCAGGTCGAACCCGCTGCCGTCCGGCAGGTTCAGGTCGACCAGAACGACGTCGGGAATCGAGCGGCCGAGCGCCGTGCGCGCTTCGGCGAGCGACGTGGCCGTGTCGACCGAGAAGCCGTCTGCGGCAAGCAGCGCGGTGAGGCCGGACAGACTGTTGGGATCGTCTTCGACAATCAGGGCGTGTGGCATGGTGGACGCGAGTCGAGTCAAGAGAGGCGGGCTGTCGGCCGTCGGGGCCGCAGCCGCATGTCGGATTAAAAACTGATTTTATGCCCCGCTGAACGCGTCACGAGCATTATTTCTCCGACGCTATAAAACAGTTACCGATGATACAAATTGAATATCTTTACCGGTGGATTTTTGTGCTTTACATGACCCTGATTCTCGCCCGGTTGTTGGCGCCGGGCAAACAAAAAGCGCCCCGAAGGGCGCTTTGTTCGATGCGGGTATCGCTGGCGATTACGCGCGGCTGCGGTATTCGTTCGTACGCGTATCGATTTCGATCTTGTCGCCGGTGTTGCAGAACAGCGGCACTTGCAGTTCGAAGCCCGTTGCGAGCTTCGCGTTCTTCAGCACCTTGCCCGACGACGTGTCGCCCTTGACTGCCGGCTCCGTGTAGGTGATCTCGCGAACGAGGACCGTCGGCAGTTCGACCGAGATCGCCTTCTCGTTGTAGAACACGACTTCGCAAGCCATGCCGTCTTCGAGGTAGTTCAGCGCTTCGCCCATCATTTCCGCTTCGACTTCGAACTGGTTGTAGTCGGCGTCCATGAACACGTACATCGGATCGGCGAAGTACGAGTACGTCACTTCCTTGCGGTCGAGCACGACGACGTCGAACTTGTCGTCAGCCTTGTAGACCGCTTCCTGGCCTGCGTTCGTCAGCAGGTTCTTCATCTTCATCTTGACGACGGCGGAGTTACGGCCCGACTTGTTGTATTCAGCCTTGGCGATGACCCATGCGTCGCTGCCGATCTGCACGACGTTGCCTACGCGGAGTTCCTGTGCGGTTTTCATAAAAAACTGTCCTGATCAAATCAAATAAATAGGTGCCTGAGCGTTGCGCAACGGCTGACGGCGCAAGCGGTGCGTTCCGGTGGACGCCAAAAGCGAGCGCTTGCCTGGTCAGCCGTCGGATAACCGCTTATTTTAACTGAGATTTTGCGTATTCCGCCAGCTTTCCGGCGAGATCGCCGACGGCCGCGAGCGCATCGGCCCAGCGGACCGCGTTGGCGTCCAGTGCGGCGCGGTGCTGCCAGAAATCGGCCCAGTCGGGCGTGCCGACGCCGTTCCATGCGTGCCAGAACCGCTCGAGCGCCGCGCGCGGCGCGTCGGCGAGGCCGGCCGACAGGTGGGCGAGCGCGGCGTCGAGCTTCGGCAGGTGCACGTCGTCGGCCTGCGGGTAGATGTGCCATACGAACGGTTTGCGGGCCCACTGCGCCCGGACGAACGAATCCTCGCCGCGCACGAAATTGAGGTCGGCCACCCACAGCAACGGATCGTAGTCGGCCTGGGGGACGAACGCGAGCCCGTGAGCAGTCAGGTTGCCGCTGCGCGCGTGCGTGCCCGCGCCGAACGACTCGACCCCGAAAAAACGCGCGACGGCAGGCGACACGCGACCGGCCGGCACGAGTGCGACGACCGGCGTCGGGCCGTCGCGCCACTGCGCGAGCAGCGCGTCGACGGCCGGATTCTCGTACGCGAACAGGCTGACGACGGTCGTGCCGGCGGTGGGCGGCGCGCCGCCGGTCGCGCGCTGCCACCAAGCGTCGCGCGCCGCCGCATCGGCTTCGAAGGTCGTGCGGCGCGCATCGAGGTCGTGTTCCTTCAGGACGCCGCCGGTGCCGGCCGACAGGCCGGGGAAGAAAAACGTCTTCAGCAGCGGGTAGCGCGGATGCGGCGACGGCCGCAGATGGAAATCGGCGACCCAGTCCTCGGCGCTCAGGTATTCGAGGTTGATCCACACGGGGCGCCGTTCGCGTCGCGCCATCGCCGCGAGATACGCGCCGGGCAGCTCGCACGCGAACGCTTCGATCACGACGTCGGCGATCTCCAATGCGTCGCCGGCTTCCGCATGCCAGTGCTCGATCACGATCGCGTCGACCGTCTGCCGCCCCGCGTCGGGATCGACCCCGGGCAGCAGGCGCGCGAACGTGCGCAGGTCGTCGACGAACAGGCGAACCTGCCAGCCGTGCTCGTGCGCGAGCTGGCGCGCGACGCGCCAGCAGACGCCGATGTCGCCGAAATTGTCGACCACCGTACAGAAGAGGTCGCAGGCGATCGGTTCGCCCGGCGCGAGCGGCGCGGCGGGCAGGGGGGCAGCGGTGGTGCGGGGCATCGAAGCGGGCCGGTGAATGCTCTAAACTGGCGATTCTAATAGACCCGTTCCGCGTTACAAGGCGCCCGGATCACGCATGACATCCCCTGAAGCTTCCGATACCCCGTTCGAACCGAAGAAGATCCTTGCGCAGTTGCCGCACATGCCGGGCGTCTATCGCTACTACGACACGGCGGGCGCCGTGCTCTATGTCGGCAAGGCACGCGACCTGAAGAAGCGCGTATCGAGCTATTTCACGAAGACGCAGCTGTCGCCGCGCATCGCGATGATGGTCACGCGCATCGCGCGCATCGAGACGACCGTCACGCGCTCGGAGGCCGAGGCGCTGCTGCTCGAGAACAACCTGATCAAGGCGCTCGCGCCGCGCTACAACATCCTGTTTCGCGACGACAAGTCGTATCCGTACCTGAAGCTCACCGCGCACCGCTTTCCGCGGATGGCCTACTACCGCGGTTCGGTCGACAAGCAGAACCAGTATTTCGGGCCGTTTCCGAGCGCCTGGGCCGTGCGCGAGAGCATCCAGATCCTGCAGCGCGTGTTCCAGCTGCGCACCTGCGAGGATTCGGTCTTCAACAACCGCACGCGGCCGTGCCTGCTGCACCAGATCGGGCGCTGCACGGCGCCGTGCGTCGGCGCGATCTCCGACGAGGACTACGCGATCGACGTATCGAATGCCGCGCGTTTCCTGCTCGGCCGGCAGTCCGAAGTGATGAAGGAACTCGAGCAGAAGATGCACGCGTTCGCGGCCGAGCTGAAATTCGAACAGGCGGCGGCCGTGCGCAACCAGATGAGCTCGCTCGCGACGGTGCTGCACCAGCAGGCGATCGAGGTCGGCAGCGACAGCGACGTCGACATCCTGGCCGTCGTCGCGCAGGGCGGGCGCGTGTGCGTGAACCTCGCGATGGTGCGCGGCGGCCGGCATCTCGGCGACAAGGCGTATTTCCCGACGCACGTCGAAAGCGCGTTGACGCTCGCCGAGGGCGGGATCGGCGACGACTCCGAACTGGCGGAGGCGGCCGATGCGTCCGCCGATACATTGCCCGACCTGCCCGCGGAAGAACCCGGCCGCACGCGCGGTGACGCGGCGGCGTCGGTCGAGGCCGAGGTGCTCGACGCGTTCATCGCGCAGCACTATCTCGGCAACCGCGTGCCGCCCGTGCTGGTCGTGAGCCATGCGCCCGCGAGCCGCGACCTGCTCGAGCTGCTGTCCGAGCAGGCCGGCCACAAGGTGTCGCTGGTGCGGCAGCCGCAGGGGCAGCGGCGCGCGTGGCTGTCGATGGCCGAGCAGAATGCGCAGATCGCGCTCATGCGGCTGCTGTCCGAGCAGGGCTCGCAGCAGGCGCGCACGCGTGCGCTCGCGGAGACGCTCAGCTACGAATGCGACGATCTCGCGACGCTGCGGATCGAATGCTTCGACATCAGCCATACGATGGGCGAGGCAACACAGGCGTCGTGCGTGGTCTACCACCATCACAAGATGCAGTCGGGCGAATACCGTCGCTACAACATCACCGGGATCACGCCGGGCGACGACTACGCGGCGATGCGGCAGGTGCTCACGCGTCGCTACGAGAGGATGGTCGAGCAGGCCGCGCAGGCGGCTGCCGCCGACGATGCGGCCGGCATCGACGGCGAGTCGACGCGCCAGGCCGAGGCATCGAGCCTGCTGCCGAACATCGTGCTGATCGACGGCGGCAAGGGTCAGGTCGAAATCGCGCGCCAGGTGTTCACCGAGCTCGGTCTCGACACGTCGATGCTGGTCGGCGTCGCGAAAGGCGAGGGCCGCAAGGTCGGCCTCGAGACGCTCGTGTTCGCGGACGGCCGTACGCCGCTCGAACTCGGCAAGGAAAGCGCCGCGCTGATGCTCGTCGCGCAGATCCGCGACGAGGCGCACCGCTTCGCGATCACCGGCATGCGTGCCAAGCGGGCGAAGGCGCGCCAGACGTCGCGGCTCGAGGAACTCGAGGGCGTCGGGGCGAAGCGTCGGCAACGGCTGCTCGCGCGGTTCGGCGGGTTGCGCGGGGTGGTGGCCGCGAGCGTCGAGGAACTCGCGAGCGTCGAGGGCATCTCGCACGCGCTCGCCGAGCAGATCTACAAGCAGCTTCACTGACGCGGCCGTGCGGCCGGCAGCCTTGCCAGCGTTCTTGTGGCAGGCCGGTCGACACGGCACAATTGCGAATCCTTTACTGTCCCGCATGCCATGCCGTTCAATTTCCCGATTTTCCTGACGTGGGTACGAATCGTGCTGATTCCGCTCGTCGTCGGCGTGTTCTATCTGCCGGACACGGTGATGGGCGGCGCGCATCGCAATCTTGCGGCGGCGGCGATCTTCATACTCGCGGCGCTGACCGACTGGTTCGACGGCTATCTGGCCCGCAAGTGGAACCAGACGTCGTCGTTCGGTGCATTTCTCGATCCGGTGGCGGACAAGCTGATGGTGACGGCCGCGTTGTTGATCCTCGTGCAGATTTCGCGGGTCGACGCGGCGATCGCACTCGTGATCGTCGGCCGCGAAATCGCGATTTCGGCGCTGCGCGAGTGGATGGCGCAGATCGGCGCGTCGAAGAGCGTCGCGGTGAACCAGCTCGGCAAGTTCAAGACCGCATGCCAGATGGTCGCGATTCCGATGCTGCTGTTCTACGGGCCGCTGCCGCTCGGCGTCGCGACGATCGACACGCGCGTGTGGGGCGAATGGTTGATGTATCTCGCCGCGGTGCTGACGATCTGGTCGATGCTGTACTACATGAAGCTCGCATGGCCGCAGATTCGCGAGCGCGGCGGCGCGTGATGCGTGCAGTCGAGCAGGTTTTTGTAAAAAGGGCTGGAAAAGCCCTTGACACACGAATGTGCCTTCGACATAATCTCGCTTCTCCGCTGCACGACGAAGTAAGTGTGTGACGGGGAAGCAGTAGCGCAGCAATACGCGGGAGTAGCTCAGTTGGTAGAGCGCAACCTTGCCAAGGTTGAGGTCGCGAGTTCGAGACTCGTCTCCCGCTCCAGATTTTCTCTGGCAGCGTGTTGGTCGGCAAAGCGCTGCAGATGCAGGACACATGCGGGAGTAGCTCAGTTGGTAGAGCGCAACCTTGCCAAGGTTGAGGTCGCGAGTTCGAGACTCGTCTCCCGCTCCAGATTTTTCTGGCAGCGTGTTGGTCGGCGAAGCGCTGCAGATGCAGGACAATGCGGGAGTAGCTCAGTTGGTAGAGCGCAACCTTGCCAAGGTTGAGGTCGCGAGTTCGAGACTCGTCTCCCGCTCCAAGTAATGGGGAAGCCACGCTTCCCCTTTTATTTGATGGACTTTCAGTCCTCGAATAAAAAATCTGTCGCTTGCCTCACGGCATTCGCACAGTCCGCTTTTGGCGCGATAGCAAAGCGGTTATGCAGCGGCCTGCAAAGCCGTTTAGGCCGGTTCGACTCCGGCTCGCGCCTCCAGATAAAGCCCCGCTTCGGCGGGGCTTTTCTTTTTTCTGCGCCCAGCGCCACTTTCCGCGACGTTGCAACCGCCAAGCGTCCGATGTTGGACTGCGGATTGAACATGAGTCGTCTGGAACGAAATTCACGTATGCGTTGCGAGACTGAAACGGAAGCATTCGTTGATGCGACGAATGACCTGACGCACGCGAAATTGTCTGCGACAGTGCGCATCGTACCGATGGTGTTGCGCAACCTCGATTGAGTGCCTCGCGCGAAGCAGGCAAGTGGCCGTATCCGATCGACGTCAGCTTGGAAGAACGTCCGCATCACGCGTCGTGCCGACACGTTCGTCACGATGTCGACGACAGCGTTGCAGGTCTGAAACACTTCATGCGATCAACACGACGGCGTTTTTTTTGCATACGCCTGACGTGTAATGACGGCGGGCGCTTGCTTCACATGGCACGCCGTTTGCGTTATCGAATTCAGAAATCGAAAGGCTCAAGGCGCGCCATGCGACTTCGGCGCCGCCTGGCCCATCGACCAGGCGGGGGACAGTTCAATGAAGTCAAACCGACGAGCGGACAGTGCGCGCGTACCGATCCGCAGCACGATCGTCATCGCAAACGGCTGCCGGATCCCGGCGGCCGGTTTCGAACGCGCGCCGTCACGAGAACCGTCCGGGGCAGGGCCGTATCGTGCCGACGACGATTTTCCGGTTGCCACGGCTCGCTTCGGCTAAGATCCAGCCACCGTCCCGATGCCGCTCATCATGACTGCACGTTCCCGCAATCGTCTGGCAGCGTGGCTTGGCATGTTTGCCATGCTGCTCGTCGTCATTGCGCCGCTCGTGAGCCATGCCCTGGTCTCCCATGACCAGAATGCGCCAGTCGCATCGATCTGTTCGGCCGACGGACAGCCCGACGCAGACAATCACGCACTTGCCGCTGACCATTTCGCGGCTTGCGGGTATTGCGACCTGCTCGTGCATCATGCGCCTGCACCGTCACCGTCCTTGCCGCAATGGCTGGCGGTTCCCGGCTATGCCGTCGCGCATCCACCCGCTTCACGCCCGTTTGTCCTTCGGGATATCCCCCGGGCGGGCCGGCCCCGCGATTCGCCGTTCTACCTCTGACGTAGTCACTCCAGCAGTTGATCCGCACAGGCTCCCCCCGCGGCGCGTGAAACGCCCGCGGCCAAGAGCCGGCAATCGGGTCATCTCGCACCGCGCGTCCGCCATGTTGCGGATAACGCGCATGCATGCACACGACATGAGAGGGGAACGACATGCGAATCGAATCGAAGAAGACCGTCGACGCGGCGTTGGCCGCGTTCGCCTGTCTGACGGGCTTGACCCTGCCGGTTGCCGCCCACGCCTGCGCGACCTGTGGCTGCTCGCTGAGCACGGATGCCGCGATGGGATATTCGGCCATGCCGGGCTGGCGTATCAGCCTGGACTACACCTTCATCCCGCAGAACCAGTTGCGCAGCGGAACGCATGCGGTTTCGGCCGTCGTACCGGCGGCGATCAATGCGGCAGGCGGCAGCCAGGAGGTCGAGAACCAGACGATCAACCGCTACTGGAACCTGGGCATCAGCTACAGCCCGAACCCCAAGTGGAACTTCAGCGCGATCGTGCCGTTCGTCGATCGGGGCCACTCGACGTACGGGAATGCCACGCCGGACCAGCTCACACCCGACAATCTGAGCGGCGTCACCAGCAAGGGGCTGGGCGACATCAAGCTGATCGCCAGCTATCAGGGCTTCCTGCCGACCCGCAATCTCGGCGTGCAACTGGGGGTCAAGCTGCCGACGGGAAAGTACGGCGGCCAGAACGTGCTGACGGGCGCCAACGTCGGGCGTAGCCCGGTGTTCTTCTCGTCAGGCCCGAACAACGCGAACGGCCAGGCCCTCGACACGAGCCTGCAGCCCGGGACGGGCAGTACCGATCTGATCGTCGGTGCGTACTACTATCAGCCGATCAGCCAGAATTTCGACGCGTTCATCAACGGTCAATTCCAGGCTGCGGTGGTCGAGAATCTTCGCGGCCTCGGCGAGGACTTCCGGCCCGGTAACCAGGCGACGGTCAGCGTCGGCCTGCGTTACGAGGAGAACCCGAGGATCGTGCCGCAGCTCCAGATCAACGTGACGCGCAAGAGTTCGGACCAGGGGGCGCTCGCCGACACCGGCAACACGGCCGGCACGGTCGTTTATCTGTCGCCCGGCGTGACGGTGAACGTCATGAAGAACCTGAGCGTCTATGCGTTCGTCCAGAAGGCGCTGTACAGCAGGCTCAGCGGCTATCAGTTGTTCCCGCGCTGGTCGGGCACGGTGGGGGCGAGCTATGCGTTCTGACGGTTTGGGGGGAAGCCGCGGGCGTCGCCGGGCGAGGCGCGACTGGCTGCGCATGGCTGGAGGGCTTGCACTGGGCGCCGGCGTCGGCGGATGGCTGCCGGCCGCACAGGCCGGCAGTCTGACGGTCGGCCGTCCGGCGCCCGGCCTCGTCCTGCACACGCTCGACGGACAAAGCATCGCCAGTGAGGATTTGCGGGGTAATGTCGTCATCCTGACCTTCTGGGCCACATGGTGCGAGCCCTGCCGGACCGAACTGCCGCTGTTGTCCGCGTATGCCGCGCGCCATGCGGCGAACGGCCTGCGCGTGCTCGGCTTCAGCCTGGACGGGCCGGACAACCCCGCGGAGGTGCGGCAGGTGGCGGCCGGCCTGAGCTTTCCGGTGGGGCTGTTGGGGAGTGCCTATGCCGGAGGCTACGGGCGCATGTGGCGGATCCCGGTGAACTTCACGATCGACCGGAACGGGCTCCTCGTCGACAATGGCTGGGACGATCCGCAACCGTCGTGGACTGCCGAGCGCCTCGAGCGCGTCGTTGCGCCGCTCTTGCGAAGATAGAATCGGTATCGATCACATTGTCAGGCGGCTCCCCGCCAGTCGCTATGCACCCCGACGGGACGCTTTCTCGTTCGGATTTGCACTGGCGGGGATAGGTCGCAAGTGATTGAATAAGCCTTGCGTTTATAGTTCCCTCCCCTGAACTACAGGAGGGACGGATACGTCATTCAGGCAGCAGCAGCTCGAGGACGGACTGGAACGTGTCGCGTTCTATGGGTGCAGAGTTTCGCGGATGCACGATGAAGCGCAAGTGTGCGTCACTTGTGTACTCTTGTTTCAGCGTGGCTAGCCGCTGTTGCGCTTTTTCGATGGGGCTCTTTGGTGTTATTTCGCCAGCGTTCTATACCGGAATGCGTGACACATTCACTGAATATTCGTCATCCAGTGCTGGGGATTCGATGCGAACAACAATTGAGCTTGTACGCTGCTCCTCGGCGAAGTCACAAGCCATCATGATATTTGTGCTGCCGTATTGGGCTATCGCATTGACCTGCGATGCTTGCACCGTAAAGCCACTGGCCTCCATGTGGGCCCTGAATAATTTCACGTAGTCGGAAAACAACTCATCGGCTGCCTGCCGAGCGCGAGAGTTCAGTGCCACTTCGAGTTGCTTTGCTTGCCGTACCAGATCGTCTAGTTGTTTCAGTCCGCCCATACACTGGAAAGGCGGTTAAGTTGGGCCGTTAAACATAATAAGTGATTGATATGAAATAAGATGTGACGGTCTGCAAAGCCGTTTAGGCCGGTTCGACTCCGGCTCGCGCCTCAAGGTAGAACGAGATAAAACCCCGCTTCGGCGGGGCTTTTCTTTTTTCTGCGTCGCTTTCGTCCTTGTAACGAAGTTGTTCAGAGTGGTAAAGAGTCGCCTGCAATCAACTAAAAACCGACGCCAACCATCCGTCAATCGGCTAGTTGGCAATCGAGGCGAGTTCATCTGGGCATGGCGAGCAAACGACTGCGGCCGTCCGGCACGAGGGATGCCCCATCAAGCGGGCGAACCTGCTACCAAAAGCCACTTTCCCAGACCTTTGACACTGAGGAAGAGGGCGACGCGTACGTTGACCTCCACCTGTAGTGGTCGACTCGTTCCGGACACTGCGTTAAGTTTTTCTTCCGCGACAGCCGGTGCCAGTCCGCCATTCGATCTGTTCTAGAAATCCAGGCGGTTCAGACCGCGAGCATTCTCACCTAAATCAGTGTCCGGATTCATTTGACCACTACAGTCGGCGGAGCTGATCGTTGCCGCGTTGTCGACAGTTCGGAAGCGGAGGCTCGGCACGATCCTTATCAGCATCAAGGATGAAGTGTTCTCGGCCGACAACGACGAACTGAACAACATTTCACGACTTCGGGTGTCGTACCCAACAAGCGAGAATGCCCGGCTTGTCGCGAGTTTTACATGCGCCGCTTAGAGGCGCCGGCGCAATCCGCAGATGGGGACGTGTTCGCAGCCCAGTCAAACTGGAACGCGTCCTCATATTCGAACGACATAGGACCGAACGCACCGCGCTGCGAACCTTCATCCCTCGCGAGCGAATGGCTCTCGAAGCCCTCGTCTGATCGTGTTGCTGGACAGCCCGGTACGTCGGGAAATATCCCGGAGAGGGACGCCATCGGGAAATGCTTTCGCCGGATTTTGGCCAACATGCTCACCGCAAGCGCTCCGGTTTTCCTGCTTGGCGTCCCAAGCCGGCATTCGAACATGTGGGCCTGTTTTCGATGAAAAAACCGGCTGCAAACGGAGCGGTTTTGCTCGCCTATCAACAGTTGAGATTCATTGTGAAGACTGGGGGGCGGAAATGGTGCAATTGCTAATGTAGCCGTATCCCTCTGTGCTCGCTCTTCCATTCGTTTGAATGGTTACGGGGCGGCCGGAATAGAGGCTGGCCATTAGTGCAACGTAAATGTGATCTATTGCGGATTGACCTCTTGATGGGTCGGCCAGAAATTGAAAATGGATTTCGTCGCCGTTTCGCTGGGCCAGTGTGGCGAGCAGATTGTTGGTGTAGATATTCGGACTTGCCTCGATCCGAATGACTCTTGCGTCTTTGTAAATTTCGAGAATATTCGGTTTGATCGTTTCCATTTTCGATTCCTTTCGATTGTTGATGAGGTGAAGCTCAGAATGATTCTAGATGATGAAAATGTTTCGTCAATCGAAGATCTCGTTTGATCGAATTTTGTTAATTGTCGGGTTAATTGATTCTTTTCGAGGGTTGATGGATGTTATTGGCTGTAATTGAAATTTTCATTGACGGGGTTAGTATCGACGGTGCAGGAGTTGTTTCTGGTTGTGGCGGGTATTTGAGGTTTGGAGTGGCTGCTTTGTGGTGATTTTGGCTCGAATCAATTTATGATCTATTTTTTATAAATGAGGGCGTCATGGCAATCCGTTATGTTCTGGTGGTCGTCAATGTTAGCAAGGCTCTTCAGGAGAAGAATCTTGCCAAATACACGTATATGATCGATTCGACCGGGTACGTTGGAGTCAATGGAGAGGGCGGGAATGAGTTGCAGACGACATGCAAGGTCAAGGATACGATTCAATGGACTGTTACATCAATTAATCCTGGGAATGATGTTTCAATAGCTGGAATTAACGGGCAGGCTGTAAATTCTGGCATGATCAATGTTGATCATATCCCGCCGGGTGGCGTGACTAGCACACAGGCGTATGTTGCGAAGGCGGGTACCAAGGTCCAATATAGTATGAGTTTGATTCTTGATGATTCGCCTCCTATGAGTTTCGATCCGTTTATTACTGCAACTCCTCGCGCGTCCGAAGATGAGAGCGAGTAATTGAATTGACGACTCTAATTAATTGCTGATCGCCAAAATTGGTTGCTTGTCTTGAGTTGGGGCGATGTGGCGTGGCCCGTCAAGTTGTTTTGACGGGCTAGCAGTGTGGTGGCGAGCATAGCCCGCCAGCGGCTGGCGGCGATGAGTCAGTCAAATCTCGCGAACCTGCAGAAAAGTTGCTTTGGCGGGAAACTGGGGGCAGATGTTCCGGACGCGGACTGAACGTCCGCCGGCTTCGAATCCGTTGCGTTTGGAGGCGGAATTGTCGGTCGCGCATCTGCCGCTCGCGAGCGATTACCTCAGTCTCAACGACCATCGGTCGCTTTACCAGAGCCGACGTCGTTGAACGTTGCGGACGACCGCGATGCGATCGGCGTCGCTCCGCATGCGGCTTTCATGCCATCGATGGCGGGTTCCCGGCCATTGAACGGGCGAGAGTAATGCCACCCTGTGACCGGCAGGACCGGAAAGGCGCTGTCGCCCCGCGGGGAAAAAGTACTTGTGGCCGACGCCGGTGTGGGCTTTCCATCAATGGTCGCCGTCGTGCGGCCCTCCAACGTTCGGTGCACATGCACGCGTTCCGGCACGAAGCGTTGTTCGAGCGTCATTTCCTGAAGGTGGTTGTGCTCCAGGCGTCGAGCAACTCGTCCTGTCCCACGCGTTGGCGGAATTCGGGCAACTCGTTTGGAAGGCCCGCCTATGGCATGACCAGACCGTGCGACCGTAATATCGGAGGACACTAAAAAACCCCCTGCCACAACGAGGGAAGTGGCAGGGGCTGCGAACGCACCGTTCAGGCACGAGGTGAAGGTGCGTCATAAATATAAAAGCAGTTGTTGGGATGTTAAATAATTATGCGATTCTTCCTGCTATTACCTCGTGTGACGAGGTGGACTCGTTTTTAGAGGCGATTGCCCCATCAATCGTTCACATTCTCGCAGCTCTTCGGGCCTTCGCCCCAGCTCTTTCCTCCTCCGTTCGTGCATTGCCGCTTGGTGTATTGCTCGGGCAACTGACCTTTCGGCAGCTTTCCGTCGGCAGGACAATTGTGATGGTAATAGCAGAAGGATTTTTCGGCGGCGCCGGCTTCACCGTTGAAAAAAAGGCAGGCCATCAAGGTCGGAAAGAGAATCTTGGCAATGGTGCGCATATCGATTGTCTCGGTCGAAAAGTAATGGGTAACAAAATAGGCACCGTTACGGTACTTATCTCTCGCATAACAATGGCACGCAGCCATTTAGTTACCGTATTCGAGCAAAATCCCGGACCGCGCTGGTTGCGCAGCAATGATTCTTTCCGCCACATTATTTTCGACAGCAACTTGCTGGCCGTATGTGACGTTGAGCTTGATCGTGTTGCCGTCCATGTATGCGTTGACAGTCGCGAGATTCTGCCCGCTAGGGTAGGACAGCTGTAGCGGACCCACCACGACATTGCTTGAAATCACTTCGCCGAGGACGAGTGAATTGAACAAGCCGACCCAATAAGTCGGTGTCACCTGGAACTGAGCCGATGCGCCGCTGACCACGCCCTTCTTGAACACCGATCCCTGACCGCTCATGCCGATGCCAAGGTTCGCGAGATTGGTCGACTTGTTATTGATCAGGACGGAATCTCCCGGTACGGAACCGGACCCCGGCACCAATTGCTGGACGTTATCTTGGAAAATGCAGTCCCATGCCGTTCCCAATTCCGTCTTCAACGTCTGACTGGCTTTGTAGACTCCAATACCACCGATCTGCTGGTAATTGGCAATGGCGACGTTGTAGAAAATATCCCACGTCACACCGCTGGCGCCACTTTGAGGGACGGTCGTTTGCTTCCACGACACGCTCTCCAGTCCAATTGAACTCGGCAGGGTCTGGTATACAGCCATAGTCCAGGTCTGCTTGGTATCATTGTTGAAATCAACATAATAAGAAGTCATTTTCTGTCTCCACGATGAAAGATGGATTTTGTGCCTCGCTGCACTGGGTTCATGGGTGGCTTGATTTTTTACATAAATGTCTCCGTAATCTGCGATTGACGGTCTGATACTCTTTGGTAGACAAAATCTACAGCGCCCGGGATTCGGGTTGTATATTTTTTGACAGGCATCCAGTGCTCGTGCTCGGAATGTTTGTCGTCGGCAATAGGTCTTTCCGCCCCATTGGCGACTGCCGGAGGCTCTGGTGAAATTTCTCAATAGTTTTTAAAAAAGAAGTGCCGTAATGATTTTCCGGTGGCAGGAAATAATCCAGTCCGTCATCCCCGTTAGATCATCTTAGGAAATTTCCTTAAATAAGGTGTGGTAAACGATTTATCGTTTACCCTTAGGTGTCAATTTTATGATTTTATATTTAATTAAATTGAGCGTTTCTCTGTTGGCAATAGCGGATGTTTTTGTCAGCGCCGAGCGTTGTAGTTTCGGTTTCGGATCCGAGTGCCGATCACGATGAATATTCGGTAAATGAAACTACGGCTGCCGTTACCGCTCTACTGCAAATTGCCCGTTCCGCTCGCGCCGGGTTGTTACATAGCGCGTCGGGAGACTGGTAAGGGGAGAGCGTGCTCCGCGGCAAAGAGGTGCGGATTGAATTGATTCACGAGTACGCACCTGATGCTCGGGGAACAAAGTTCTTGGTTGCCGCGAAAAGGCGGTTGGAGGAATGCGGCGTTGAGCTCGTTGCAGGAAATCTACCTAGGGCTATTGAAGGGGCGCAGCCGCAGTGTATCTGCGATGCGCTCAACGATTGCTTCGAAGGTCTGCGCCAGAGCGTTGCGGGAGACCGCAGTGGGTCGGCAACGGCTCGTCCCCGAAAAGGCGGGCGTAGGTCGCGGCGTCGCTTTAGGCGCGAACCTTGTCAGACAGGGCGCAGGCACTGTTGCACCATCGGGGTGATGATTGCAGGTGCCGCGGGGGTTGCGTGCTCATGTGACCGGGAAGTGCTTTGGAACCCGAGTTGCCCAGCGGCCCTGACGAGCAGGCGAGAAGCGCGCTTTTTGGGCCAAGAAGAGGAGGTGGCGGCACGCTTGCACGCTACACGTCTCCGCATCGCTTGGTGGCCGACGCGCACGGCGCATGCAACGGCCTCCCGCCGATCACCCATCCACCGGCTGCGCCGGCGTGTCGAGCGTCAGCTGATAGAACGCCGCATCGAGCCAGCGGCCAAACTTGAATCCCGCCTCCGCGATCGTGCCCGAGTGCACGAAGCCCAGTTTCGTATGCAGTGCGATGCTTCCCGCATTGGTCGCATCGATGCAGCCGACCACCACGTGTACCTGCGCTTCGCGCGCGCGCCGGACCACTTCGCGCAGCAGCACCTCGCCCAGCCCCCGGCCGCGCTGGTCGCGATGCACGTACACACTGTGTTCGACCGTGTACTTGAAGGCGGGAAACGCGCGGAACGTGCCCCAGCTCGCAAAGCCCAGCAGCGTGCCCGACGCATCGACCGCGCCGATGACCGGGAAGCCGCCCGCGCGCTTCGCCGCGAACCACGCGACCATCGCTTCCGGTGGACGCGGCTTGTAGTCGTACAGCGCGGTCGAGTTCGCGATCGCGTCGTTCAGGATCTCGAGGATGGCCGGCGCATGCTCGGCCTCGCTGCAATCGATCAGGCGCACGTCGTCGCGCTGTTTCGGGGAATTCATATCGGCTCCTGTGGGCAATGGATAGGGCGCGCGCACGGCAACTGCGACGACGCGTTCATCAGAGGTTCCGCACGCCGGCGGCGGCAGACGCATCGCAGATCGCGACGACATAGCGGGCGGCATGCGACGACGGATTGCTGAAAATCAGCGGCTGGTCGAGCCGCATGGCCAGGCAGTCGCCTTCGTGAAGTTCGTGAAGCGTGTCGCCGAACGTGACGTCGACGCGGCCGCTGATGACCCACACCTGCTGATGCAGCGCGCTTTCGCGTCCACCGCTGTCGTACGCGACGCGTGCGCCGGGCGGGAAATCCACCTCGACGAGCTGGATCGGCGACGGCCAGCCGGCCGGGGAGAGGTTGCGGCGCACATAGCCGGACGCCGGATCTCGCCATTCGGCCTGCTGCGCGCGGCGGGCCAGCGGCTGCGCGGGCGTGTCGTCCGGATCGCCGCCGAACAGGCCAGCCAGCGATACGCCGAGCCCGGCCGCGAGCTTGTCGAGCACGACGGCCGTCGGGCTGGCCGATGCGCGTTCGATGAGCGAGATCATCGAACGGCTGACGCCTGAGCGCGCGGCCAGCGCATCGAGCGTGTAGCCTCGCCCGGTGCGCAGGTCGCGTACGCGCCGGGCGATGCGTTCGTTGATGCCGGTGTCGTCGGTAACGGCGGTCGCTGGTTCTTTCATGATGGATTTATTTTCCAGCAAACTGGAATTTACTGTCAACGGGATCGACCTCAGACGCTCGACGGAATTCCAACGGCTTGCCCGGCAGTCGTGCGCGGCGTAATATACGAATCGACTACGTTTCGTTTAATTGGGGATATATGGGCATCATCAAGATTTCCGAGCACATGCACGAGCGGCTGCGCTCGACCAGCACGGCGCTGAGCCGCTCGATCAACGCGCAGGCCGAACACTGGCTGCGCGTCGGGATGCTGGCGGAACTCAATCCGGCGCTGTCCTACGGTGACATCTGCCGGATGCTGATCGAGGCCGAAGCACGGGGCGGTGAGACGGGGCCGGCGGAACCGGTCGAGCACGGCATCGAGCAGGTGGCGTAATGGCGAAACGAGAAATCCCGATCCGCGGCGCCGCGGAAATCGCCAAGTCGCGCGAAGCCGCGAAGCTCGCGTCGCAGGTGCTGACGATGATCACCGAGCACGTGAAGCCGGGCGTCACCACCGATGATCTGGACGCACGCTGCCGTGAATACATCGTCGACGTGCTCGGCGCGATTCCGGCGAACATCGGCTACCACGGTTATCCGAAGACGCTGTGCACGTCGGTCAACCACGTGGTGTGTCACGGCATCCCGACGTCGCGGCCGCTGCGCGACGGCGACATCGTGAACCTCGACATCGCGGTGATCAAGGACGGCTGGTTCGGCGATACGAGCCGCATGTATTTCGTCGGCGAACCGAACGAGCTTGCGCGGCGCCTCGTCGCGACGACCTATGAAGCGATGCACGCGGGCATTCGCGCGGTGCGTCCGGGCGCGACGCTCGGCGACGTCGGCTACGCGATCCAGCAGGTCGCGCATCGCGAAGGATTCAGCGTGGTTCGCGAATACTGCGGGCACGGCATCGGCGATGTCTATCACGACGAGCCGCAGGTGCTGCACTACGGCCGTCCGGGCACCGGCGTGCCGCTCCGGCCGGGGATGATCTTCACGATCGAGCCGATGCTCAACGCGGGCAAGCGCGACACGCGCATGCTGGCGGACGGCTGGACGGTGGTCACGAAGGACCATTCACTGTCGGCGCAATGGGAGCACATGGTCGTGGTGACGGAAACGGGCTTCGAGGTGCTGACCGAGGACGCGAAGCCGCAGGCGTTCCCGGCGCTGTCCGGCACGCACGCTGCGTGATACCTGCCGTGCGCCACGAAGGGTGGTGCAGCGGCACAGTGAAACGGGCCCCTTTGCGGGGCCCGTTTCACTTTCGTTCGACGTTGCGCGGCGCGCGCGATTGACGCGCGAACGCGGCGACCGATTGCTTGGTGGGGGAGCGCGGTCTGGCCGCCGCTCAACCGCGCGCCTTCTGCCATGCGTGTTCGACGAACACGCGGCACAGCGCTTCCATCCCCTGGCGGTCTTCGTCGTCGAAGCGCGCGGCGACCGGGCTGTCGACGTCCCACACGCCGATCAGCGTGCCGTCGGCGGCCACCAGCGGCACGACGATTTCCGACTCCGATGCGGCGTCGCACGCGATATGGCCGGGGAAGTCATGCACGTCGCGCACGACCTGCGTCTCGCGCGTCTGCGCGGCCGTGCCGCACACGCCCTTGCCGAGCGCGATCCGCACGCAGGCGGGCTTGCCCTGGAACGGCCCGACCACGAGTTCCGTCCCGTCGAAGAAGTAGAAGCCGGCCCAGTTGAGACGGTCCAGCGAGTGGTAGACGAGTGCGGCGAAGTTGGCCGCGTTCGCGGTCAGATCGCGTTCGGATTCGACGAGTGCACGCGCCTGCTCGACGAGCGTCGCGTATTGATCGGCCTTGGAGGCGTTGGGGTCGTTGGACAGCGTGAACATGGCGGGAAAGCGATCAGGGTTGTGGAATGCGCGATGCGCGTACCGCAGTCTACGGCACGCGCGCAGGGTTTGCAGCGCCTGGTCACGCGTGAAGCGGCGCGCTCAATCGGGTTCGAGTTCGGCAAACCGCTCCGCGAGAAAATCCAGCAGTGCGCGCACCGCGGGCAGCAACCCTCGGCGCGACGCGAACACCGCATGCACGATCTCGCGGCGCGGCGCCCAGTCGGGCAGCACGGTCACCAGCTCGCCGCGCGCGACCTCATCGCGCACCATCATCGTCGGCAACTGCACGATGCCGACGCCCGCGACGGCCGCCGCGCGCAGCGCGAGCATGCCGCCCGTCACGAAGCGCGGCTGGTGATGAATTTCCGCGTGCGCGCCGTCGGGCCCGCGCAGCCGCCACACGTGCGCGGACTGCGGGGCGCCGTGATCGAGGCTCGGCAGGCGCGCGAGATCGGCGGGAACGGCCGGGACGCCCTGCTCGCGCAGCAGCGCCGGGCTCGCGACGAGGCACTGGCCGCGCTCGGCCAGCACGCGCAGCGCGAGATCGCTGTCTTCGAGCGGCGGCGGGCGTACACGGATCGCGACGTCGATCCCTTCGCCGACCACGTCGACGCGCCGGTTGGTCGCTTCCAGATGAATCTCGACGCGCGGGCACGCGACCATGAACGCGGCGATCATCGTGCCGACCAGCGAATCGAGCAGCACGATCGGGCAACTGACGCGCACGATGCCGCGTGGCTCCTCGTGCAGCAGCGCGATCGCCTCGTCGGCCGCATCGGCTTCGACGAGCATCGCGCGGCAATGCGCGTAATAGGTCTGGCCGACGTCGGTGACCGTGAAGCGGCGCGTCGAGCGCTGGATCAGCCGCATCCCGAGCCGCGCCTCGAGCAGCGCGATGCGGCGGCTCAGCTTCGATTTCGGCATGTCCAGCGCCCGCCCGGCCGGAGCGAAGCCGCCGTGTTCGACGACCTGCACGAAGTAATAGAGATCGTTCAGATCCCGCGCTTTATCGTTCATGAAATGGAACGCTGAGTGCGATTTTGGCAGTCTACCGGATCGATCGTTCCACCACTATATTTCTACCCAGGATGCGAAACACGTGTTTCGCCGCAATTCGGAGAAGGCAATGAAGAAGATCCAGGGTGTGTACAGTGCGCCGCGCGGCCATTGGGTCGGCGACGGTTTCCCGGTGCGTTCGATGTTCAGCTACCAGTCCCACGGCGCGCACCTGAGCCCGTTCCTGCTGCTCGATTACGCCGGCCCGACCACGTTCGAGCCGGGCTCGGCCGCGGCACCGCGCGGTGTCGGCCAGCATCCGCACCGCGGGTTCGAGACGGTGACGATCGTCTATGACGGCGAGGTTGCGCACCGCGACTCGACCGGCGCGGGCGGCGTGATCGGCCCGGGCGACGTGCAGTGGATGACGGCCGCGAGCGGGATCCTGCACGAGGAATTCCACTCGGAAGGGTTCACGAAGCGCGGCGGCCCGCTCGAGATGGTGCAGCTGTGGGTGAACCTGCCCGCCGCGGACAAGATGGGGGCGCCCGGTTACCAGACGCTGCTGAACGCCGACATCCCCGTGGTCGAGCTGCCGGGCGGCGCGGGGCGTGCGCGGATCATCGCGGGCGAACTCGACGGGCGGCGCGGCCCGGCCCGCACGCATACGCCGATCGACGTGTGGGACGTGCGGCTCGTGGCCGGCGGCCATGCGCGGTTCCCGGTCGCCGAAGGGCGTACGCTCGCGGTGGTCGTGCTGAGCGGTACCGTGCAGGTGAACGGCGAGACGGTCGCCCGCGAAGCGCAGTTCGTGCAGCTCGGCCGCGACGGTAGCGACGTCGAGATCGAAGCGAACGGCGACGCGAAGCTGCTGATCCTGAGCGGCGAACCGATCGACGAACCCGTCGTCGGTTACGGGCCGTTCGTGATGAACTCGCAAGCGGAGATTCGTACCGCGATCGAGGACTTCAACAGCGGCCGCTTCGGCCAGATGCCGGCATGACGGACAGGCCCCGCGCAATGCGGGGCTTTTTTGTGCGCGGGCAGTCGGTCGCGCGGCGAGTGCGCTTCGAGGCATAATCGTCGATTGCCGCGCGCCGGCCGGCGCGCCCGAATCAGGACCGACCATGAACGCATCCGCTGCATCCCCGAGCGCCGCCGATCTCGACTGGCGCTGGAAATTCTTCGACGCGCTGACGGCGCGCGAAGTCTATTCGATCCTCGAAGCCCGCAGCGCGGTTTTCGTCGTCGAGCAGAACTGCGTGTATCGCGACATCGACGACGCGGATCAGGCCGCATGGCACCTGGCCGCCTTCGATCCGGCTGGTCGCGTGGCCGGCTATCTGCGTGTGCTGCTGCCCGATGCGCAGAACACCGACGTACGCATCGGCCGCGTGCTGACGACCGCCGCGTTTCGCGGCGCGGGCCTCGGCAACGGGCTGCTGTCGCGTGCGCTCGAGCATATCCGCGCGCAGTGGCCGGATACGCCGGTGAGCCTGCATGCGCAGGCCCACTTGCAGCGTTTTTACGGGGCATTCGGCTTTACGCCGAGTTCGGACGTGCACGACGAGGACGGCATCCCGCACGTGTGGATGAGCAGCGCACGCGCGTAATGCGCGATGCGCCGCCCAGCCGTCAGTGGGCAGTGTGCGCCACCGGCGGCCGGGCCGCGCGCTGCGCGGCCCGTTCATCGATCAGGCGGCCGCGCGCGGACAGCCGCAGCCAGTGGCGCAGCGCGATCAGCGCGCCGATCACGCTCATCATCGAGCCGGGAATCCACAGCAGCAGGCCGCCGATCTGCTGGTCGCGCAGCGGGCTCAGCCATGTGAACGCACGGCCGCAGATCGAATAGATCGGATACAGCTCGTGCGGCGTGAAGAAGATCAGCGCGCCGAGCGCGATCTGCGGCGGGATCGCCGCGACGACGATCAGGATCCGGCGGCCCGGCGACAACCGCGCGGGCGGCGCGGGACGCGGATCGACGACGAGCCACCAGAACAGCAGCCCGTCGATCACCATGCTCCAGTTCATCACGCGATAGAGGCGCCAGTCGAGCATCGCGATGAAGTGGATCGGCGACAGCAGCCAGAAATAGATCAGCCCGACGAACAGCACGACCGCGACGACGGGATGGAACACCACGTCGAGCGTCGCGCGCACGGGCGCCCACGCGAGCGCGGGACGCACGAAACGCTGCCGCCAGCGGAACGGAATGCCCGCGCGCATTGCGGCGCCCGGATACGACAGCGCAATGAAGAACGGCCCGAGGTGGTGCAGCACGAGGTGCTGCGCGCGGTGCAGGAAGAACTCGTGCTCGAAGAAATAGTCGAGCCGCGTATGCAGCGCGATGTAGAGCGCCGTCAGCCCGAACCAGAACGAGAACTGCCGCAGCGGCGACACCTTCGCCTTCTTCGCGCCGCGTGCGAACAGCACGGCGGCGGTCAGCACCGCGATCACCACGGTGGGAGACGGTTCCCACGGATCGAGCCAGTACAGGAGGTTCATCGCGCGCGCATCACTTCGCCTGGGCCGGCGATTTCACGGCGAACGGCGCATCGACCGTTTCGCCGTCGGAGAACTTCAGGCGCAGGTGCACGGTGTCGCCCGGCTTGATCGCGTGCTTCGGCTCCTCGAGCATGAAGTGGTAGCCGCCCGGCGCGATGTCGACCTTGCCGCGCGCGGGGATCGTCAGCTTGTCGACCATTTCCATCTTCTGCGTCGAGCCGTTCGAGACGGTCTGGTGCAGCATCGCCATCCCGTAGTCGGGGCTGCCGACGTCGACGAGATCGACCGGCTTGTCGCTCGTGTTCACGAGCGTCACGTAGCCGCCGGCCGGCAGCTTGTTCGGCAGCCAGCGCACCCAGGCGTTCTGCGCGGTGATCGCGCCGGCGGCATACGCATGAGCGCCTGCGCACAGCGCGGCGAGGAGGGCGAGCGTCTTGAGGGTCGTTTTCGTTTTCATGTCGGGATGAATTCAGGTAGTGGAGGCGGTGTCGATGATCCGGCGCAGATCGGCGGCGATGGCGTCGGGCGAGTCGCGGTCGGTCGCCAGCAGGCGGGCGCGGCCGCTCGCGTCGAAGATGTAGACGGCCGAGCTGTGCGTGACTTCGTAGCCGCCGGACGGATCGCGCTTTTCCATCTGGTACGCGACGCGATAGCGTTTCGCGAGCGACTCGATCTGGCGGTCGGTGCCGGTCAGGCCGCGTGCATGCGCGGCGTCGAACGCGGCGACATACGATTGCATTGCCTGCGGCGTGTCGCGCGCAGGATCGACCGAAACGAACAGGATGCGCACGTTGTTGGCCTGTGGGCCGAGCTTCGCCAGCACTTCCATCAGCCGCGCCATCGTTTCGGGGCAGACATCGGGGCAGTGCGTGTAGCCGAAGTAGACGAGCGCGACCTGGCCCTGGAACGCATCGGCGTCGACGGGATGGCCGTCGCCGCCCGTCAGCGTGAACGACAGGTCGGGCAGGTGGCCGGTAACGTTGGTCAGGTTCCAGCGCGGTTCGTCGTGCGTGCACGCGGCGAGCGCCACAGCGGCGGTGAGGGCCGCGGCCGTGCGGATGAGGCGGGAGAAGCGCCGGTGCGGCGTGGTGCGGGCAGACGACATCTTAGGGACTGTTTCCATATGGAACGCGCATGCGTTGCCACGAGAACGGCCGCTCGCGAGGCGCGCGACGCTGCGAATACTGACGTATTCGCAAGGAGCGCAACGCGGCGAGCGGCCGTTCTCGTGGCAACCCCAAATTAAAGAAAATCATGTCACGGGAATGCCCGAAATCGCCCGTATGGCGGCGTCGCTCGTCGCTTGTTTGGCTCGGCCAAACGGCGCTCCTCACTCCTTGCCATACGGGCGATTTCGGGCATTCGCATGTGCGTTCCATATGGAAACAGTCCCTAAGGCTCGATCAGACGAAATGGTGGCCGGTGGCGCGGCGCCATGCGTCGCGCGGCAGGCGGTTGCGACTGTAGCGCAATTCGCGCGCCCGCGTCCTTTCGAAACCCGTACGCCGCGGGCGAGCGGGGCAATATGTCGCAGTTGACGCGCGCGGCGGCGCGGCGCCGGCGCCGCACCGGTTTCGCCCATCTCGATGCGCAGGCGCGGTAAGATGCGCACAATTCCATTCGCGCAGCGGCCGCCCGGTGTTTGCCGGCCGGCCCTCACACTATCGAATCGATGCAATCCGTTCCGGCTTCCCTGTCCCTGACCGACACCGCGTTCTTCTTCGACTTCGACGGCACGCTCGTCGAACTGGCGCCGACGCCCGACAGCATTCATGTTCCGCCGTCGCTGCTGACGCTGCTCGACGAGCTGCAGCGCCGCTCGCACGGCGCGGTCGCGATCGTGTCCGGGCGCGGCATCGACAACATCGACACGTTCCTGAAGATGCCCGGCATGCCGATCGCCGGCCTGCACGGCGCGGAGCGCCGCGATGCGAACGGCGACACGCAGCGCATCGGCTTCAACGACGAACGCCTGCTGCGCATCGAGCGCGAGCTGGCGGCCGTCGTCGACCGTCATCCGGGCATGCTGCTCGAAATCAAGGGCGCGGCCGTCGCGCTGCACTACCGCAACGCGCCCGAGCGCGAGGCGGCTGCACGCGCGGCCACCGAGCGCCTCGTCGCCGACTACGCCGATGCGTATGTGCTGCAGCCCGGCAAGATGGTCTTCGAGATCAAGCCGAAAGGCGTCGACAAGGGGCGCGCGCTCGCTGCGTTCCTCGACGAACCGCCGTTCGCGGGGCGTATGCCGGTGTTCGCGGGCGACGACCTGACCGACGAGAAGGGCTTCGCGGTGGTCAACGCGCGCGGCGGCCTGTCGATCAAGGTCGGCGCGGGCGAGACGTCTGCCCGCACGCGGCTCGATTCGGTCGACGCGCTGCATGAGCAGATCGCGCGCTGGCTCGGTGCGGGGCAACCGGACGCATGAGTCGCCTCATCATTGTTTCAAACCGCGTCGCGCCGATTTCGGAAGGCGAACCGGCGGCGGGCGGTCTCGCGATCGGCGTCTACGATGCGCTGAAGGAGACGGGCGGCATGTGGTTCGGCTGGAGCGGCGAGGTCGTCGCGTCCGGCGCGCCGCAGATCCGCGTCGAGGAGCACGGGCCGGTCACGTTCGCGACCATCGGCCTGTCGCGGCGCGACTACGACCAGTATTACCGCGGCTTCTCGAACGCGACGCTGTGGCCCGCGTTTCACTACCGCACCGACCTGATCCAGTACGACCGTCACGAGTTCGAAGGCTATAGCCGCGTGAACGTGTGGCTCGCCCAGCAGCTCGTGCCGCTGCTGCAGGACGACGACGTGATCTGGGTGCACGACTATCACCTGATCCCGTTCGCGCGCGCGCTGCGCGCGGCCGGCGTGAAGAACCGCATCGGCTTCTTCCTGCACATCCCGTTTCCGGCTGCGCAGGTGCTCGTCAGCGTGCCGCCGCATCGCGACCTCGTCGAGTCGCTGTGCGCGTTCGACCTGCTCGGCTTCCAGACCGAACCCGACCTGCGCGCGTTCTGCGACTACGTCGAATCGGAAGCGGGCGGCACGATCGAGCGCGACGGCCACCTGGCGACGGTGCGCGCATTCGGCCGGACGCTGCGCGCGGCCGCCTATCCGATCGGCGTGCATCCGGACGAGATCGCGTCGCTCGCGCAGGCCGGCGAGCACGGCAAGGCGGTGCGTACGCTCGCGACCTCGCTGCGCGGCCGCAAGCTGATCATGAGCGTCGACCGGCTCGATTACTCGAAGGGGCTCGTCGAGCGCTTCCGCGCGTTCGAGAAGCTGCTCGAACACGAGCCGTCGCATCGCAATCGCGTGTCGTTCCTGCAGATCGCACCGTCGACCCGCGCGGAGCTGCGCGCGTACCAGGACATCCGCCTGCAGCTCGAAGGGGAGTCGGGGCGCATCAACGGACGCTTCGCCGAACTCGACTGGGCGCCGATCCTCTATATCCATCGCCAGTACGACCGCCAGCTGCTCGCTGCGCTGTACCGGCTCGCGCGGGTCGGCTACGTGACACCGCTGCGCGACGGGATGAACCTCGTCGCGAAGGAGTATGTGTCCGCGCAGAATCCGGAGGATCCGGGCGTGCTCGTGCTGTCGCGCTTCGCGGGTGCCGCACGCGAGCTGACGGGGGCGCTGATCGTCAATCCGATCGATATCGACGGGATGGCCGATGCGCTGTCGCAGGCGCTGACGATGCCGCTCGCCGAGCGGCGCGCGCGTTATACGGACATGATCGCGCAGCTTCGCGAGAACAACGTGTCGGTGTGGCGCGACAACTTCCTGCGCGATCTGCAGCACGCGTAACGGGCGGTTCACCGAGTAATAAAAAAGCCGCAGTGCGACGCGCACTGCGGCTTTTTTGTCGGCTGCGGACCGGTGTGTCAGGCCACGCGTTCGCCGGTCGGCGTGCTGCCGTCGGGGGCCGGGTGATGGCGGCCGTGCTGTTTCGCGAGCAGGTCGCGGTACAGGCCCGGGCGGTTGCGCAGCACGTCGGGCGGGCCGTCGTCGATCACCTTGCCGTTGTTCATCACGATGATCCGGTCGAAGTTGCGCAGCGTCGACAGGCGGTGGGCGATCGCGATCACCGTGCGGCCGACCATCAGGCGGTCGAGCGCGCTCTGGATCGCTTCCTCGGAGGCGCTGTCGAGCGCGGACGTCGCTTCGTCGAGCAGCAGGATCGGCGCATCCTTCAGGATCGCGCGCGCGATCGCGATACGCTGGCGCTGGCCGCCCGACAGCTTGACGCCGCGGTCGCCGACGATCGTGTCATAGCCTTCCGGCATCGCTTCGATGAACTCCGCACAGCGGGCGTCGCGCGCGGCGGCGAGCACTTCCTCGCGGGTCGCTTCGGGGCGGCCGTACGCGATGTTGTCGTAGATCGTCCGGTGCAGCAGCGAGATGTCCTGCGGCACGAGCGCGATCGCGTGGCGCAGGCTGTCCTGCGTGATCGTCTTCACGTCCTGGCCGTCGACCTTCACGGCGCCGTCCTGCGTGTCGTAGAAGCGCTGCAGCAGCGCGAGCACGGTCGACTTGCCGGCGCCCGACTTGCCGATCAGGCCGACGCGCTGGCCCGGCTCGATACGAAGGTCGAAGTGGTCGAGGATCGCGCGGCGGTGCGGATAGGCGAACGTCACGCGCTCGAAATCGACGCGGCCGCCCTTGGCCGACAGCGGCTGCGCGTCGGAGCTGTCCGGCATCCCGTGCGGCTCGAGCAGCGTCTTGACCGCCTCGGACAGGCGCGCGATGTGCTGCGTGACGTCGACGAGCGCGACCGCGAGATCGCGCGTGCCGTGCAGGATCGTGAAGCCGAGCGAGCTGACGAGCACGATGTCGCCTGACGTCGCGCGGCCCTGGTCCCACAGCCACAGCGCCCAGCCGAGCAGGCCGGCGGACAGCATCGCGGTGATCACCGCGTGCAGCAGGCGCAGCTTCTCGAGATAGAGCAGGCTCTGCTGGCGCGCATCCATCTCGGCCTTGACCGTCGCGCCGAAGCGCTTCTGCTCGCGCAGCGTCATCCCGAACGCACGCACGAGGCCCATGTTGCCGATCACGTCGACGAGCTCGCCGTCGACCGCCGCGGCCTTCGCCGCGAACGCGTGGTGGCGGGCCGAGCCGCGCCCGGCGAGCTTGAACAGGATGACGGACAGCACGGCCGAACAGCCGAGCAGGCCGGCCGCCATCATCGGATTGACGACGATGATCATCAGGATCGCGCCCATCACCGCGATGCACGGCGGCAGCACGTTCCACGCCATCGTGTTCTCCGACGTGTAGACCGCGTTCGACGTGGCCGTGATGCGGCTCGCCAGCGTGCCGGGCTGCTTTTCGGCGTAGTAGGTGGGCGAATGGCCGATCAGGTACTGGAACAGGTCACGCCGCAGGTCGCCGGTGACCGCGACGAACGTGTGCGCGGCGAACCAGCCGCCGACGCGCCAAAGCAGGTTGTCGGCCGCGATCAGCCCGACGAGCAGCGCGAACGCGCTCCACAGCGGGCCGGGGTGATGCCGCCCGGTCGCTAGCACGTCGATCAGGTGCTTGATCGCGTATTGCGAGCCGAGCGCGCAGCCGACGGCGGCCAGCACGCTGCCGAGCACGATCAGGTGGGCGACGGGATGCAGGCGGATGTAGCGGAACAGGAACGCGATTGGTCGATGCGCGTAGCTCGACAGCTTCGCGTTGTGGGCGTTGCGCTGGGCAGGGGTGAGAGATTCCAAAATATGCGTGCGGTGATTCGGTGAGTGAGCGTGGCGGCTGGATCGCAGGCCGTCGTTCGCCCGGACTGAATAATCCGGCATTGTAAACAAGCCCGCGTGTCGCGCTGCGCGAATCTTGCCTTGGCCAGGGGCTTGCGGTCGATTTTGAGATAAAATCCGGCATCCCGTCCTGCCTCATGTGCCGGAATCACGCTGCCGGCGGTCACGGGGCCAAGGAATGCCAAAAGGGCCTTCCACTCTAGAACGGACACCCAAGTCCGCGGGTTGCAAAGTGTTGCACCTTTGTAACAAAGTAAAGTGTTTGAAATGTTGTGCGCCGTATCGGGATTAACCCTAGATAATCGGCTCCGGGTTCGATTCCAGGTTTTTTACGAACCCCTGTCAACGGGTCTTCGTTTCAAACGTTCTATGCCTGTCGCGTCGCCGACGCTCCTTGAGCAGCGCGGGTTTGACGCCCCCGGCAGGCTGATTCGTCCGATCTTCGGACGACATGCATCCAGCCCGGACCGCCGGCAGGTTGCCGACCCATACCTGGTTTTTAGCCGATTTTTTAGGAGTTACGCATGCGAATCGCCCAAATCGCTCCGTTGCACGAAGCGGTGCCCCCGAAACTGTACGGTGGTACCGAGCGAGTGGTGTCCTACCTCACCGAAGCACTTGTCGAGATGGGGCATGACGTGACGCTCTTCGCGAGCGGCGATTCGCAAACCTCCGCGAAGCTCGAAGCCTGCTGGCCGCAGGCGCTGCGCCTCGACCCGACGATCCGCGACGTGATGGCGCCGCACATGCTGCTCCTCGAGCAGGTGCGCCGCCGCGCGGAAGAGTTCGATGTCCTGCACTGCCACATCGACTACTACCCGTTCTCGCTGTTCTCGCGCCAGCCGGTCCCGCATCTGACGACGATGCACGGCCGTCTCGACCTGCCGGAACTGCAGCCGATCTTCAACGCATTCAGCGACGTGCCGGTCGTGTCGATCTCCGACAACCAGCGCATCCCGCTGCCGCAGGCGAACTGGCTGTCGACCGTCTACCACGGCCTGCCGGAAAACCTGCTGACGCCGATCCCGAACGTCAAGCCGAGCTACCTCGCGTTCCTGGGCCGCATCTCGCCGGAGAAGCGCGTCGACACGGCGATCCGCATCGCCGAGCAGGCCGGCCTGCCGATCAAGATCGCCGCGAAGCTCGACAAGGCTGACCGCGCGTACTACGAAGAGAAGATCAAGCCGCTGTTCGCGCTGCCGCACGTCGAGTACATCGGCGAAATCAGCGAGTCCGAAAAGACCGAATTCCTCGGCAACGCACACGCGCTGCTGTTCCCGATCGACTGGCCGGAGCCCTTCGGCCTGGTGATGATCGAGGCGATGGCCTGCGGCACGCCGGTGATCGCGTTCAAGCGCGGCTCGGTGCCGGAAGTGATCGACAACGGCGTGTCGGGCTTCGTCGTCGAAGACGAACTGTCGGCCGTTGCCGCGCTCAAGCGCCTCGATACGCTGCCGCGCGAGAAGGTCCGCGCCGCGTTCGAAGCCCGCTTCTCGTCGAAGGTGATGGCGCAGAACTACGTGAAGGGCTACGAGGAACTGCTGCGCCAGAAGCGTCGCACGGTGCTTCGCGAAGTCAACGCAAGCTGATCGCGGCCGCCGCCGCGCTGCGGCGGGCGGCTTGCCATCGACGCCCCGTCCGGGTTCCCGGCGGGGCGTTGTCACATCCACGGCGCGGATCTGTTGTATTCTCGCCGCGCCCGACGCCGCGAACGGCCCCCGAAGCGGCCCGGCAGGGCATCCGTCCGTCTGTCCAGACGGTAATGTCCCTATAATGGCCGTGCCGTGAAATCCGGCCCCGCACGAATATCCAGAGGAGAGCAGTCTTGGCGAGAACGAAATCCACGCGCGCAGCGCCGGCCCCCGGCGCCGGTGTGATCTTCGCGTTGCGTGCGATCGGTCTCGTGCTGCTCGCGCGCTGGCTGTTCTCGATGTCCCAGATGGGCTATCGCTCGTCGCTGTCGGCGATGGTGTCGTCGCCCTGGGCATTCGTCTACCTCCTGCTGATCTTCCTGTTGCTCGCGCTGCCGGGCGCCGTCGCGCGCGCCGAACGACCGTTTCATCCGCTGCCGCAATGGCTGCGCCAGGCGCTGCGCGTCTTCGCGCTGATCGGTTTCCTGTTTGCCGTCTGGTCGATCGGCGTGTTCGTCTGGGTGGACGGCTGGCGCCTCGCGCTGCATGCGGTGACGGCGACCAACGGCTGGCTCGTCGCCGCACCGGCGCTTTATGCGGCGATCGTCTGGATCTGCCGCCCGCGGCCGCTGTGGCGGACCAACGTGGCCGCCCGGCGCTTCGCGGTCGGCCGTTATGCGATTTCGCTCGACGTGCTGACGCGCACCGCGATCGTATGGATGGAAAGCCGCAAGGTCGGCCAGTACGATGCACGCGAACTATCGGTGCGCTGGCCCGGCCGGGCGGCGCCTGCCGCGGGCGAGGGTGCCTCGGACGCGCAGCCGGCCGTCGTGCCGCCGCGCCGCGGCAGCTTCTTCAATCGACCGAAGGTCGAACTGCTGTGGGATTCGCCGGCGGCCGTCGGCCATAACCGGCAGATCGTCATGCGTGCGCCGCTCGCGACCGAAGGCGACCGCGTCGCGGTGCTCGCGCTCGACGCCGCGCTCAAACAGATCGTCTGACACGTCCCGCGCACGGCATGCGGGCGACAGGGAGGCGTGATGATCGTCCACTGGTTGCTGGCTGCCATTCACCTGAGTGCGTTCGGCGTCGCGTTTGCCGCGATCGCGGGGCGTAACCGCGCGTTGCGCCGGCTCATCGCGTCGGCGCAGGCGGCCGACCTGCCCGGCGTATTCAAGGCGGATGCCGCGTGGGGGCTGTCGGCGCTCGTGCTGATCGTGACGGGCCTGATGCGCGCGTTCGGCGGTTTCGAGAAAGGCGCCGCGTACTACCTGCACGAACCGCTCTTTCACCTGAAGATGACCGCGCTCGTGCTGATCCTGCTGCTCGAGGTCGTGCCGATGCTCGGGCTGATCCGGTGGCGCGTCGCCGTGCGGCAGCAGCAGATGCCCGAGCTTGGCCGTGCGCGCACCTATGTGCGGATCGGCCATTGGCAGGCGGTGCTCGTGATCGTCATCGTGTTCGCCGCGTCGGGGATGGCGCGGGGGATTGGGGCGGCCGGCTAGGCCTGGCCGGGTAGGTGCGGCCGGCTAGGCGTGGCCGGGTAGGTGGGGCCCAGGCTCGACCGGGCGACCCTGCCGCCCGGCGCGCCCACGCTCAGCGCACGAGGCAGGGGCGCTTGTTGTTGAAGGTCCAACCGGGAATCAAATACTGCATCGCCGCCGCGTCGTCGCGGGCACCCAGCCCGTGCTGCTTGTACAACTCGTGCGCGACCGCGACGGCATCCATGTCGATATCGATGCCGAGCCCCGGCCGTTTCGGCACTTCCACCAGCCCGTTCTCGATCTTCAGCGGTTCGCGCGTCAGCCGCTCGCCGTCCTGCCAGATCCAGTGCGTGTCGATCGCGGTGACCTGGCCTGGTGCTGCGGCCGCGACGTGCGTGAACATCGCGAGCGACACGTCGAAGTGGTTGTTCGAATGCGAGCCCCACGTGAGGCCCCAGTCGCGGCACATCTGCGCGACGCGCACCGAACCCTGCATCGTCCAGAAGTGCGGATCGGCGAGCGGGATGTCGACGGCCTGCAACTGCACCGCGTGACCCATTTGCCGCCAGTCGGTCGCAATCATGTTGGTGGCCGTCGGCAGCCCGGTCGCGCGGCGGAATTCCGCCATCACCTCGCGGCCCGAGTAGCCGTTCTCCGCGCCGCACGGATCTTCCGCGTACGCAAGCACGTGATGCTGGTCGCGGCACAGCCGCACGGCCTCGTCGAGCGACCACGCACCGTTCGGGTCGAGCGTCACGCGCGCGTCGGGGAAGCGCTCGGCGAGCGCCGTCACGGCCTCGATCTCGCTCGCGCCTTCGAATACGCCCCCCTTCAGCTTGAAGTCGTTGAAGCCGTAGCGCGCATGTGCGGCCTCGGCAAGCCGCACGACCGCCTCGGGCGTCAGCGCGGCTTCGTCGCGCACGCGCGTCCAGTCGTCGGTCGCGCCGCGGCCGTCGCGATAGGCGAGCGCAGTCTTCGTGCGGTCGCCGATGTAGAACAGGTAGCCGAGCATTTCGACGCGCTCGCGCTGCTGGCCCTCGCCGAGCAGCGCGGCGACTGGCACGCCGAGATGCTGGCCGAGCAGGTCGAGCAGCGCGGCTTCGAGCGCGGTGACCGCGTGGATCGTCGTGCGCAGGTCGAAGGTCTGCAGCCCGCGGCCGCTCGCGTCGCGGTCGGCGAAGGTGCGCCGCACGTCGTTGAGCACCGCGTGGTAATTGCCGACCGGCTGGCCGACGACGAGCGCGCGCGCATCGTCGAGCGTGCGGCGGATGCTTTCGCCGCCCGGGACTTCGCCGACGCCGGTGCGGCCCGCGCTGTCCTTCAGGATCACGAGGTTGCGGGTGAAGAACGGGCCGTGTGCGCCGCTCAGGTTAAGCAGCATGCTGTCGTGGCCGGCGACCGGAATCGCTTGCAGGTCGACGATACGCGGCGTGTCGTGGGAGGGCGAGGCAGTGACGGCGTTCATGGGCGGCGATGGCGAAAGGGTGGGCAATGCCGTGCGGCAAAAGCTTTGCCGCGCGCGACGGGAGGTGCGATCATTCGACAACCGACATGCGCGGCGCGCAAGCCCCGCAGGTCGACGCAACCCGAAACGGGGTGGGAGCGACAACCTGACCAGCGGCGCGCAGAACGCGAACGCTGGCCGATCGTAAGGCATGGGACCAGGCGGCGCTGGACTGCGCGCTTGAGTCGACAGGAGATCCGTGTTTCGATCATCAGTCGTCGGATGACTTGTGACGCAGTATAATGAATCATCGGCTTTCGCTCAAACCCCGCGTAAACCCTCGGCTCACATTACGATCATTCAAAAAGGAACCGGCCTCATGTCCGTGCCTACGCTTCCCGCAGCGCCGCGCCGTCGCGCACGCAGCCTCGCACAAGATGTCGTCGACGCGCTGACCGCGCAGATCGAAAACGGCACGCTGCGTCCCGGCGACAAGCTGCCGACCGAAACCGAAGTCATGGCGGCGCAGGGCGTGAGCCGGACGGTCGTGCGCGAGGCGATCTCGCGGATGCAGGCGAGCGGCCTCATCGAAACGCGCCACGGCATCGGCAGCTTCGTGCTGGAGCCGTCGCGCCGCCAGACGCTCGGCATCGACCCGGCGACGATCACGACGCTGCGCGACGTGCTCGCGGTGCTGGAACTGCGCATCAGCCTCGAAAGCGAATGCGCGAGCCTTGCCGCGCAACGCGCGAACGATACCGACCTGGCCGCGCTGCGGCGCGCGCTCGACGCGATCGCATCGGGGGCGGGCGGCGGCCGCGACACGGCGCAGCTCGACTTCCAGTTCCACCTGCAGATCGCGCAGTCCACCGGCAACCGCTATTTCGTCGACATCATGACGCAGCTCGGCACGTCGATCATTCCGCGCACGCGCGTGAATTCGGCCCGCTTTGCCGGCGACGATCTGGAGCGCTACGTCGGCCGGCTGAACCACGAACACGAGGATATCTACGAGGCGATCGCGCGCCACGACCCGGAAGCGGCACGCGCGGCGATGCGCACGCACCTCACCAACAGCCGCGAACGGCTGCGCCGCGCGCACGAGGCCGCCGAGGCCGAGGCCGGCTGACGCACCGGGCGGCGCGGCCCACAGTGCCGCCGGCCCGGTCGAATCGCCTCAACATCAGTCGTCATACAAGATCGATTCCATTCATCGATCACCGGGGCCGGGCGGCGTTGCCGCCGCCGGCCGCCGGCGCCGCCGATCAGCCTCCCTTCGTCGTGATCGTCTTCCACGCGCCGCTCTTCACCTGGTACAGCGTCGACATCCCGCTCTTCAGCGAGCCGTCGTTCGCGAACGAGATGCGGCCGGTGACGCCTTCGAAGTCGATCTTCTTCAGCGCCGGGCGATAGACCTTCGGGTCGGTCGAGCCGGCTGCCTGCATCGCCTTGATCGCCGCCCACGCTGCGTCATAGCCGAACTGCGCGTACGACAGCACGTCGACGCCGAAGCGTTTCTTGAAGCGCTGTTCGAAATCCTTCCCCTGCGGCAGCTCGTCGAGCGGCCGGCCGTATTCCCACGCCATCGCGCCTTCGGCGGCCGGGCCCGCGATCTTGATGAACTCGTTGTCCTTCACGCCGCCGCCGCCGACGAACTGCGCGTTCAGCCCGAGCTGGCGCATCTGCTTGATGAAGTTCGCGGCGAGCGAATCGAGGCCGCCGAAGAAGATCAGGTCGGGGTTCTTCGCCTTCAGGCTCGTGATCTGCGCGCGGAAGTCGACCGCCTGGTTGCTGGTGAATTCGCGGCCGATGAGGTTGCCGCCCGCGGCCTTCACGGCCTTCTCGAACTCGTCGGCCTCGCCCTGGCCGAACGCGGTGCGGTCGTCGATGATCGCGATGCGCTTCGCCTTCGTCACGTCGACCGCGTACTTGCCCGCGTTGCCGGCGTTCTGGCCGTCGGTCGCGATCACCATGAACATGTTCGCGAGCCCGCGCGCGGTGAGCGTCGGGTTGGTCGCGGCCGGATCGATCACCGGGATGCCGGCCTTGTCGTAGACGACCGACGCCGGAATCGTCGTCCCCGAGTTGAAGTGGCCGACCACGACCGACACGTTCTGGTCGACGAGCGCCTGCGCGGCCTGCACACCGATACGCGGGTCGGCCTGGTCGTCCTGCACGACGAGGTTGAAGTGGGCAGGCTTGCCGGCGATCTGTACCTTCTGCGCGGCGGCATCGTCGAGCGCGAGCTGCACGCCGTTCTGCAGATCCTTGCCGTAGCCGGCGTTCACGCCCGTGAGCGGCGCGGCGAAGCCGACCTTCACGTCGGTCGTATCGGCGGCCTGGGCGGCCTGTTGCGAGAGAAGGGCAAGCGCGGATGCAATCGACACCGACAGCAGGGAATGACGGAATTTCATGTTGTTCCTCTTGTTCGATACCTGCGAGTGAGTACCGCATGCGCCCGGGCGGGCCGGACGCGTGCGACGGGCGGGCGGTTCGACCGCTTCTCGGAATCGGGCGGGGAGGTCGGCATCGTTATCCTCGGAAGAATCTCCCGTCAGGCTCCGCGAAGAAGAGCCCCGATCGCCTCGATATATAGGTCGCCGATATGCCCGGGTCTTGGCAATTCGCCGCGCATTCGGTGCGGATTTGCGCATAGCTTCCGCGCGTGCGGCGGCAGCCGGTATCGGGAGTTTCCCGTCGCGAACGGAGCGGGCCGAGAGGAGGGGGGAACAGGGAGGCGGCGCGGCCCGCCGGGGCCGCGCCGCGCACGGGATGCCGTCAGTCGGACAGGGCGTCCGATGCGGCTTCGGCATCGTCGTGCGATGCGTGGGTGCGGATCAGCGGATCACTGGTGCTCGGGCGGCCGGTTTCGACGTGACCCGCGAAGCGACGCAGGAAGCCGAGCAGGCGGCCGTCGCTGACGGTCAGGTCGTACCAGCCGTGGCTGCCGCGCAGATCCCAGTAGTCGTCGACCTGCTGGCCCGGTGCGAGGTCGAACGTGCGCGCGTGGCCGTGGCCATACGCGTTGGTGACCTTGAGCCGCACGGCCTTGTGGCCGCGGTTCATCAGGCGCAGCGTGATGTTGCCGTTCGCGACGTCGTAGCCGTAGATCACCTCGGGGTTCACGTTCGCGCTGCCGACGCCGGTCGCGAACGGGCCGCGGAAATGGCAGTAGAAGCCGTTCGGGCCGTACACGTCGAGGTCGTACAGGCCGAGCGACGCCGCGGCGCTCCACGTGTCGGCGATCCGCTTGCCGGCTTCGACCGTGTACGCCCACGGGCCGTCGAGGCGATTGCGCGACTGCACCTGGAACGCGGCGCCTGCCCGGCCCGTGTTCGCGAAGGTCAGCCGGAACAGGCCGTTCACCGATTCGACGCGGCCGTGCACGAACAGCTCGTACGGCAGCGCGCGCGCCGGACGCAGCCCGGCCTCCTGCTTCGGCAGCTTCTGCAGCACCGGCGGCACGGGGATGTAATCGGGATGGCGCAGGCGGTCGGGCGGCGCATAGCCGCTCGTGTCCGGCAGCTTCGGCCAGCCGGCATCGGCCGTCGCGAAATCGAACGCGGCGGTCAGGTCGCCGCACACCGTGCGGCGCCACGGCGAGATGTTGCCGGCCTTGACCGGGTATTGCGCGCCGAAACGTGCCTCGATGAATTGCAGCAGCGACGTGTGATCGTAGGTCTGCGAGCAGACCCAGCCGCCCTTCGTCCACGGCGACACGACGAGCATCGGCACGCGCGGCCCGAGCCCGTACGGGCCGGCCATGTGCGATGCGTCGCCGGGGCACACCTCGTTGGTCGTCGCGACCGTCGACAGCCCGTTGTCGCGCGACTGCGGCGCGAACGGCGGCGGCACGTGGTCGAAGAAGCCGTCGTTTTCGTCGTACGTGATGAAGAGCGCGGTCTTGCTCCATACCTCCGGATTCGACACAAGCGCCTGCAGTACCTGCTCGATGTACCACGCGCCGTAGTTCGCCGGCCAGTTCGGATGCTCGGAATACGCTTCCGGTGCGCAGATCCACGACACCTGCGGCAGCGTGCCGTTCTTCACGTCCTGCTGCAGCACGTCGAACAGCGTGCCGCCCGCGCTGATGTTGGTGCCGGTGCGCGCCTTCTCGTACAGCGGCGTGCCGGGCAGCGCGGTGCGGTACTGGTTGAAGTAGAGCAGCGAGTTGTCGCCGTAGTTGCCGATGTACGGGTTCTGCGTCCAGCCCCACGACCCGGCGGCGTTCAGGCCGGTGCCGACGTCCTGGTAGATCTTCCACGACACGCCGGCGTTCTCCAGCACTTCCGGATAGGTCGTCCAGCCGTAGCCCGCTTCCTCGTTGCCGAGCACCGGGCCGCCGCCCGTGCCGTCGTTGCCGACGTAGCCGGTCCACATGTAGTAGCGGTTCGGATCGGTCGAGCTCGGGATCGCGCAGTGGTACGCGTCGCAGATCGTGAACGCGTCGGCGAGCTGATAGTGGAACGGGATGTCGTCGCGCTTCAGGTACGCCATCGTCGTGGTGCCCTTGTTCGGCACCCACTGGTCGTAGCGGCCCTTGTTCCAGGCGGCGTGCATGTCCTGCCAGCCGTGCGGCAGATCCTGCAGGAACTGCAGGCCGAGCTTGTCCGCGCCCGGGTGGAACGGCAGCAGCTCGGCCGGGCCGACCGGCTGGTGGAACACCGACTTGCCGTTCGCGAGGCGCAGCGGACGCGGGTCACCAAAGCCGCGGACACCGCGCATCGTGCCGAAGTAGTGGTCGAACGAGCGGTTCTCCTGCATCAGGATGACGATGTGTTCGATATCGCGGATGGTGCCGGTGCGGCGGTTCGCGGGAATCGCAAGCGCATCGCGAATCACGGGGGGGAACAGGTTCAGCGCGGCGGCGCCGGCGGTGCCGGCAGCGACGCGCAGGAAGTCACGACGGTTCGATCGGGTCATGGTCGTTATCGTGCGGTAAAGGGGGGAGCCGATTGGCAGGACCTGCTGGAAGGGCGCGCCCGGATCGCAGGATGCGGCTGCGCCGGGTGGTGCCGTCGCGAGCATAGCGAGAAATCGGTGTCATTCATGTGAAGTCCGGAAACGTTTGCATCCGCATCGAAGCGATAACGAAGCGGCATCGGGATGCATGTCGACAGCGGTCGCGGTGCGGCGGGGGTGAGGCGGGAAAGCGATGCGGCGCGGGATGCGCACCGGTGAAGCGGAGGGCGATGCCGGCGTGTCAGGCGTCCGTGACCCACGCGCCGAACCATTCGCTCGGGCGCGCGATTTCGTCCTGCGCGGCGACGAGTTCGAGCTCGTAGCGGCGCGCATCGTAGGTGGCCTTCACGACCGCGTGGACGGCCGCGAGCGTGTGCTCGAACGCCGCGCGCACGGAGTCGCCGCGCAGCCGGCATGCGACGAAGATCGCGCTGGTCAGGTCGCCGACGCCGACCGGATGGCGCGGAAATGCGTACAGCGGGCGCTGGCCGATCCACGCTTCGGTTTCGGTGACCGCGAGCATGTTGAAACGATCGGCGGGGCTGTTGCGGTCGTGCAGGTGCTTGACGAGGATGATCTGCGGGCCGCGACGGATCAGCGCGCGACAGGCTTCGACGGCTTCGGCGACGGTTTCGATGCGCCGCCCGGCGAGCTTCTGCAGTTCGGTGTGGTTCGGCGACATGCCGTCCGCGAGCGCCGGCACCTCCTGGACCATGAATTCCTCGACGCCCGGCTCGGGCCGGATGCCGCCTGTCTGGCCCATCGCCGGATCGCAGAAGTACCACGCGTTCGGGTTCATCGCCTTCACCGAGCGGACGATCTCGATCGCCGCACGCGCCTGCGGCGGCGAACCGAGGAAGCCGGACAGCACGGCGTCGCAGCGCTTGAGTGCGCCGATCGCGGCGATGCCGTCGACGAGCTGCTCCATCTTCGCGGCATCGATCGCGCTGCCGGCCCAGTTCCCGTACTGCATGTGATTCGACAACTGGACGGTATTGAGCGGCCAGACGTTGACGCCGAGGCGCTGCATCGGGAACACGGCCGCACTGTTGCCGGCATGGCCGTAGATGACGTGCGACTGAATGCTGAGGACGTTTTTCATGGGAATCGCCTGCACGCGTTTCAGGGTCACGTCACACGATACCCGAGTTCGTCGCGCGCGCGGAAGTCGCGCGGCTCCGGAGTGTTGCGCGCCGTCGTCAGCGCGACCGCGTAGAATCGCGGGGCGCGAGGCGGCCCGGCCGCCCGCGTGCGTCTCCAATCACCGTGATCGCCATGCTTTCGATTCGCAAGATGTTGTTTTCCGTGCGCACCGCCGTGCTCGGCGCGGGTGTCGCCGTCGCGTGCGCCGTGCCCGCCATGGCGGCCGCCGCCTCGCCCGCCGGCAACGACGGGCCCGTGTATGGCCCGCGCCTGGAAGGGTTCACTTATCCGGCGCCCGTGCATCTCTACACGTTCGTGTCGCAGCGCGAAACCCTCGAGATGGCCTACCTCGACGTGCAGCCGGCACACCCGAACGGCCGCACCGTCGTGCTGCTGCACGGGAAGAACTTCTGCGCGGCGACCTGGGAGGACACGATCGGCGTGCTGAGCCGCGCCGGCTATCGCGTGATCGCGCCGGACCAGATCGGCTTCTGCAAGTCGTCGAAGCCCGATCGCTACCAGTACAGCTTCCAGCAGCTCGCACGCAATACGCATGCGCTGCTCGAATCGATGGGGGTGAAGTCGGCGACGATCGTCGGCCATTCGACGGGCGGGATGCTCGCGATGCGCTACGCGCTGATGTATCCGAAGGCGACCGACCAGCTCGTGCTCGTGAACCCGATCGGCCTCGAGGATTGGAAGGCGCTCGGCGTGCCGCCGCTGCCGGTCGACTACTGGTATGCGCGCGAACTGAAGACCACGGCCGACGGCATTCGCCGCTACGAGCAGGGCACGTACTACGCGGGCAAGTGGGCGCCGTCGTACGAGCGCTGGGTGCAGATGCTGGCCGGGATGTACCGTGGCGCCGGTCGCGACGCGGTCGCGTGGAACTCCGCGCTGATCTACGACATGATCCTCACGCAGCCGGTGGTCTATGAACTCGGCGCGATCCGCGTGCCGACGCTGCTGATGATCGGCGACAAGGACACAACCGCGATCGGCAAGGACGTCTCGCCGCCCGACGTGCATGCGAAGCTCGGCCGCTACCCGGAACTCGCGAAGCGCACGCAGGCGGCGATCCCCGGCGCGCAGCTCGTCGAGTTCCCGGCGCTCGGGCACGCGCCGCAGATCCAGGATCCGGACGCGTTCCACAAGGCGCTGCTCGACGGGCTGGAGGCCGTGCACCTGCAGTGACGCGGGGCAGGCCGCAGGCGGCCCGGGCGCGCCGTCAGCGCGTTTCGCTCGCGAGCTCGTCGCGGATCTGCGCGGTCAATTCGAACGAGCGCAGCCGTGCCGCGTGATCGTAGATCTGTGCGGTGACGATCAGCTCGTCGGCCCCCGTCTGCGCGATGCGGTCGCGCAGCTTGTCGCGCACCGTGTCGCGCGAGCCGACGGCCGCGAACGACAGCGAATGCGCGACGGTCGCGAGTTCGAGCTCGTTCGCCTCGAGCACGTCGACCGGCGGCGGCAGCTTGCCCGGCGTGCCGCGCCGCAGATTGATGAACTGCTGCTGCAGCGACGTGAACAGGCGCCGCGCCTCGTCGTCGGTATCGGCGACGAACACGTTGACGCCGACCATCGCATGCGGCTTCGGCCACGCGGCCGACGGCCGATACTGCGCACGATAGATCTCGAGCGCGCGCATCAGGTAATCCGGTGCGAAGTGCGACGCGAACGCGAACGGCAGCCCGAGCATCGCGGCGAGCTGGGCGCTGAACAGGCTCGAGCCGAGCAGCCACACTGGCACGTCGAGCCCTGCGCCGGGCACCGCGCGCACGCGCTGGCCGGGCACCGGCTCCGCGAAGTAGCGCTGCAGCTCGGCGACATCATCCGGAAACGAGTCGGCGCTGCCGATCAGGTCGCGGCGCAGCGCGCGCGACGTGGTCTGGTCGGTGCCGGGCGCGCGGCCGAGGCCGAGGTCGATGCGCCCCGGATACAGCGACGCGAGCGTGCCGAACTGCTCGGCGATCACCAGCGGCGCGTGGTTCGGCAGCATGATGCCGCCCGACCCGACCCGGATCGTCTGCGTGGCGCCCGCGACATGGCCGATCACGACGGCCGTTGCCGCGCTCGCGATGCCGGGCATGTTGTGATGCTCGGCGAGCCAGTAGCGCCGGTAACCCCAGCGTTCCGCATGCTGCGCGAGATCGACGGTATTGCGGAATGCCTGGGAGGCGTCGGCGCCGGCCGGAATGGGGGCGAGATCGAGTACGGAAAACGGAATCATCGGATGGCCTTCGAAAGGGGCGCGCGCGGTGATGCGCTGACGCAACAAATGCCAAGGATTTTGCCAAAGGGTTCCGGAACGTGCTGGAGGCGGCCCGATACCCATGCGCCTTTCAGGGGTGCAGGGTCGAATTCGGTGATCGTTGCAAAAATCAATCTAATTGGTGATTAATTACCGCTCTTTACGGCGATTGGATGTGAATTCGCATCGACGTACAAATTTGCACGAAACGTATGATTTTCAAGACTGCAATACGCCTGCAAACCGCTTACGCTAACGTGAACGCGGGTGCGCCCAAATGGTTCGCCGACAGCACAGCTTTGCCGGAATTGCACCAGTCCGTTTCTCGTAGTGCCAAGCGCGGGGTGCCGCAGGCTGCTAAAATCCGGCGCCTACCCATGTTGTGCCGAAGGTAGCCATACGAATCTTCCCGCATCCCGTCCGGGCGTCGCGCGGAGATGCACCACGCGAAGCCGGGCATGGCCGTATCCGAAAGATGGGTCGAGCCTCCCCCATACACAGACGCTGCTGGAACAAGGAGTCGGGTCGTGCCCGCGTTCGTCGTTGCCGGAATATCGAATCACGCTCAATCATGCTCAAGCGTTCTCCATGGCGTTCAGGTCGCCGGGAGGCGTCGCGCATGACGGCAACCGCAACGATGCTCGACTGGCTCCTGATCGTCTTCACGCTGGCCGCGGCCGGCTATGCGCTCGTCGCCGCGTTCGCGCCGCGGCCGCGTACGCCGCGCACGGCCGTGCGCGACGGCTTCGAGCCGGTCAGCGTGCTCAAGCCGCTGTGCGGCGCGGAGCCGCACCTGTACGAAAACCTCGCGACGTTCTGCGAGCAGCGCCATCCGCGGTATGAAGTGCTGTTCGGCGTCGCATCGGCGGCCGATCCGGCGATTGCCGTGGTCGAACGGCTGCGCGCCGATTATCCCGAGTGCGACATCACGCTCGTGATCGACGCGCGCGTGCATGGCAAGAACCTGAAGGTCAGCAACCTGATCAACCTCGCTGAGCGCGCGAAGTACGGCCGCATCGTGATCGCGGACAGCGACATCGCGGTGAAGCCCGACTATCTGGAGCACGTGACGGCGCCGCTCGCCGACGTGTCGGTCGGTGTCGTCACGTGCCTGTATCATGCGCGCAGCGTCGGCGGGTTCTGGACGCGGATCGGCGCGCAATTCGTCGACGCATGGTTCGCACCGTCGGTCCGGATCACGCACCTCGGCCGCTCGAGCCGCTTCGGCTTCGGCGCGACGCTCGCGCTGACGCGCGACACGCTCGACCGGATCGGCGGCTTTCCCGCGCTGAAGGACGAACTGGCCGACGATTTCTGGCTGGCCGAGCTGCCGCGCCGTCTCGGGCGACGCACCGTGCTGTCGGAGGTCGAGGTCGCGACCGACGTGATCGAACCGTCGTTCGGGCCGCTGTGGCACCGCGAGACGCGCTGGCTGCGCACGATCCGTTCGCTGAACCCGGCCGGCTTCGCGTTCCTGTTCATTACGTTTACCGTGCCGTGGCTCGCGATCGGCGCGGCGCTCGCGCTGCGCCTCGACGGCACCTTCGCCGGCTCGCTGGCGGGCTGGGCGGCCGTGGTGGGCGCGTTCGGGCGGCTCGTGCTGCACGCCCGCGGCGAGGATGGCTGGCGCGCGTTCTGGCGCGACCTGCCGCTCGTCGCGGTGCGCGACACGCTGCTCGCGCTCGAGTGGCTCGCGGCCGTGTTCGGCACGCACGTGGTGTGGCGCGGCGCGAGGATGACGGTCGTCGGCGGCGAACGCGCGACGGCGGCAGTGGAAGCAGTGGACGGCCGCTAGGGCCGTTCCGACCGAACCCGGCCCGAGGGCCGAGACGCGTTGCACGGCGAGGCCGTGCGGCGCGACATGACAGAGAGGCGGGCGCCGGTACGGCGGCCCGCGGTTTTTTGACTGAATCGTTGTGACGAATCGAACTATGCAGGCTACCGGAGCATTCATGAAAACGCTGTTCTTGCAGGCCCCTTCGTATGACGGCTTCGACGGCGGAGCCGGGTCGCGCTATCAGGCGAAGCGCGAAATCCGTTCCTTCTGGTATCCGACGTGGCTCGCGCAGCCGGCCGCGCTCGTGCCGGGCAGCCGCGTCGTCGACGCACCGGCCGACGGCCTGTCGGTCGAGGAAACGCTGAAGATCGCGAACGACTACGACCTCGTGATCATCCACACGAGCACGCCGTCGTTCCCGACCGACGCGATGTTCGCGCAGGACCTGAAGAAGATGAAGCCGTCGATGCTGGTCGGCATGGTCGGCGCGAAGGTGATGGTCGATCCGCACAACTCGCTCACGGCGAGCGAGGCCATCGACTTCGTGTGCCGCGAGGAATTCGACTATACCTGCAAGGAAATCGCCGAAGGCAAGCCGTTCCCCGAGATCAAGGGCTTGAGCTGGCGCGCGAAGGACGGCTCGATCGAGCACAACGAAGCGCGTCCGATCCTCGAGAACATGGACGAACTGCCGTTCGTCGCGCCCGTCTACAAGCGCGACCTGAAGATCGACAACTACTTCATCGGTTACCTGAACTATCCGTACGTGTCGATCTACACGGGCCGCGGCTGCAAGTCGCGCTGCACCTTCTGCCTGTGGCCGCAGACGGTCAGCGGCCATCGCTACCGCACGCGCTCGGTCGAGAACGTGCTCGCGGAAGCGAAGTGGATCCGCGACAACATGCCGGAAGTGAAGGAACTGATGTTCGACGACGACACCTTCACCGACGACCTGCCGCGCGCTGAAGCCATCGCCATCGGCCTGGGCAAGCTCGGCATGACGTGGTCGTGCAACGCGAAGGCGAACGTGCCGTACAAGACGCTGAAGGTCATGAAGGAAAACGGCCTGCGCCTGCTGCTGGTCGGCTTCGAATCCGGCGACGACCAGATCCTCGTGAACATCAAGAAGGGCGTGCGCACCGATTTCGCGCGCCGCTTCAGCGCGGACTGCAAGAAGCTCGGCATCAAGATCCACGGCACCTTCATCCTCGGCCTGCCGGGCGAGACGCAGGAGACCATCAAGAAGACGATCGAGTACGCGAAGGAAATCAATCCGCACACGATCCAGGTGTCGCTCGCCGCGCCGTATCCGGGCACGACGCTCTACAAGCAGGCCGTGGAAAACGGCTGGATGGAAGAGAACAAGACCATCAACCTGGTCAGCAAGGAAGGCGTGCAGCTCGCGGCGATCGGCTATGCGCACCTGTCGCGCGACGAGATCTATCACCATCTCGAGCAGTTCTATCGCCAGTTCTATTTCCGCCCGTCGAAGATCTGGGAGATCGTCCGCGAGATGCTGACGAGCTGGGACATGATGAAGCGCCGCCTGCGCGAAGGCGTCGAGTTCTTCCGCTTCCTGCGCGCGCACGAGGCCTGATTCGTGGCGACGCACCCGGCGGCGCGGGCGCTGATCTTCACCGCGGACGACTTCGGGCTGCACCCGCGCGTCAACGCGGCGGTCGAGCGCGCGCACCGCGACGGCGTGCTGAACGCCGCCAGCCTGATGGTCGGCGCGCCCGCCGCGCAAGACGCGATCGAGCGTGCGCGGCGGCTGCCGTCGCTCGCGGTCGGCCTGCATCTCGTCCTCGCGGACGGGCCGGCCACGCTGCCCGCACGTGAGATTCCCGCGCTCGTCGGCCCCGACGGACGCTTCGGCGATGCAATGGCGAAGGACGGCTGCCGCTTCTTCTTCCTGCCGCACGTGCGCGCGCAGCTGCGCCGCGAGATTCGCGCGCAGTTCGACGCGTTCGCGGCGAGCGGCCTGCCGCTCGACCACGTGAACGCGCACAAGCATTTCCACCTGCATCCGACCGTACTGTCGCTGATCATCGAGATCGGCCGCGACTACGGGCTGCGCGCGGTGCGGCTGCCGTACGAGACGAGCGCGCCCGCGCTGCTCAAGCCGTGGATCGCGCTCGTGCGCGCGCGGCTCGACCGCGCGGGGCTTGCGCACAACGACTACGTGGTCGGGATCGAGCATACGGGCGCGATGGACGAGGCCGTGCTGCTCGACGCGCTCACCAAGCTGCCGCCGGGCGTCGGCGAGATCTACTGCCATCCGGCCGAGGCCGGCGACGGCCCGATCACGCCGACGATGGCCGGCTACCGTCCGGTGGACGAACTCGATGCGTTGCTGTCGCCGCGTGTCGCGGCCGCGCTGAAGGCCGCGGGCGTCGCGACCGGCGGCTTTGCCGACGTGTTCGGCCAGGCCGCCGCACGGCGCGGCACGCCGGCGTCGCGCGCACCGGGAGCGCAGCCGTCATGACCAAGTGGATCAAATGGCTCGGCTGGCCGCTCGGCATCGGCATCCTGCTCGCGCTGGGGCTGCACGAGGGCATCGGCGACGTGTCGCAGATGCTCGCGCGCGCCGGTTACGCGCTGCTGTGGCTCGTGCCGTTCCATGCGCTGCCGCTGCTGCTCGACGCCTACGCGTGGCACCTGCTGCTCGACAAGCGCTCGTCGCTGCCGTTCCTGTGGTGGATCGCGACCGTGCGCGAAGCGGTGAACCGGCTGCTGCCGGTGGTCGGGATCGGCGGCGAGATCGTCGGCATCCGCCTCGCGCGCTGGCAGGTGCCCGACGCGAGCCGCGTGACGGCATCGGTGATCGTCGAGGTGCTCGTGACGATCGTCGTCCAGTATGCGTTCGCGGCGCTCGGCCTCGTGCTGCTGCTCGCGACGACGGACAACATGGGCGGCGGCACGATTGGCCTCGCGCTGCTGCTGACGCTGCCGCTGCCGGTGCTCGGCGTCGTGCTGATGCGCCGCGGCGGCATCTTCCATGCGATCGAGCGTTTCGCGGGCCGCCTGCTCGGCGATTCGCACCGGCTGCTGCAGGGCGTCGACGGCAAGCGGCTCGACGCTGACATCGACGGGCTGATGTCGCGCACGGGCCTGCTGTTCAGCGCATTCTTCTGGCAGCTGGCCGGCTACGTGCTCGGCGCACTCGAGATCTACTGGGCGCTCGCGCTGCTCGGCCATCCGGTGTCGATCGGCGGCGCGATCGCAATCGAGGCGATGACGCAGGCCGTGCGCCATGCGGCGTTCATGGTGCCGGGCGGCCTCGGCGTACAGGAGGCGACCGTCGTGCTGCTCGCGCAGATGTTCGGCGTCGACCGGGAGACGGCGCTGTCGCTCGCGCTCGTCAAGCGCGGCCGCGAGGTGCTGTTCGGCTGCCTGGCGCTCGGTTCGTGGCAGCTGGCCGAACTCGTGCGCACGCGGCGCCGCATCAGTGCGCCGCCGGCCGTGCCGCGCTCGCCCCAAGCGGCGAGCCGCGTGGCCGAGACCGAAACCGAAACGACGCACTGAATACGAGACGGGCCGCGCGCCCGTCTCGCGCTTTTGGCGTTGCGCGGGTATCCTTGCCGCGTGTTTTCTCGACGCGCATTTCTTCCGATGAATTTCCGTTTCCGGCTGCTTCCCGTGACGATGCTGGCCGCTGTGCTGGCGCTGACCGGCTGCGACGACAAGCAAGGCAACCTCGACGTGCAACGTATCAGGGACTTCTTCAACGCGATCAAGCCCGCGCCGCTGCTGCTGAAGGGGCTGAAGGTCGGCGAATCGACCGAGGCCGACGTGCGCGGCACGATGGGCAAGCCCGAGACCGAGCGCGACTTCACCGACGGCTCGAAGCGGCTCGAATACCCGCGCGGCCCGATGGGCAACCAGACGTGGTTCGTCGATCTCGATGCGAACGGCCGCTACACGGGCGCGACGCAGGTGCTGACCGCCGAGAATTTCGCGAAAGTGCGCCCGGGAATGAACGAGGACGAGGTGCGGCGCCTGCTCGGCAAGCCCGGCGACATCGCGCAGTATCCGCTCAAGCCCGAGATCGTCTGGAGCTGGCGCTGGCTCGAGGACGGCGTCAACACCGACGCATTCTTCAACGTCCATTTCGGCCCGGACGGGCTTGTCTATACGACTTCGCGCTCCGACATCCTGAAGGGGCGGTAGGCGCAACCCGTCTCCGGCGCTATATCGAAAAAGCGACCGGAAAATTGCAAAAAGTCCGCTTCCCCGCCGGTTATCCGGTTGTCAGGGAGCGGCTTTTTTCCTTTTGAAACAGCGCCGTAGGTCGCAGTTGCAAATGATGGGACGGATTGTTGCGATGCAGCAATCGCGTGCCAGGTGGTTTGAGGCAATCAATTTCGCTTGCGACTATCCGCGTCAGCCCGGCGCGGGACAGGTAGACGCGTCGGCATCCATTCCAACTCTGGAGACGCGCGTGTTCCTTTACGGCTTTGGTCCTGTCCTCTGGGCCGGCACCGTGCAGACCATCGAGCTGTCGGTGCTGTCGCTCGCCACTGCGGTGGCGCTGGGGCTGATCGGCGCGGTGGCGAAGCTGTCGCACAACCGGGTGCTGCGAGCGATCGCGACCGGCTATACGACGCTGATCCGCTCGGTGCCCGATCTTGTCCTGATGCTGCTGTTGTTCTACAGCATCCAGATCTGGCTGAACCAGTTCACCGACTTCGTCGGCTGGGACCAGATCGACATCGACCCGTTCGTGGCCGGCGTGCTGACGCTCGGCTTCATCTATGGCGCGTACTTCACCGAGACGTTCCGCGGCGCGTTCCTGTCGGTGCCGCGCGGCCAGCTCGAAGCCGGTGCGGCTTACGGGATGAGCGGCGCGCGCGTGTTCGCGCGGATCATGTTTCCGCAGATGATGCGCTTCGCGCTGCCCGGGATCGGGAACAACTGGCAGGTGCTCGTGAAGGCCACCGCGCTGGTGTCGATCATCGGCCTCGCGGACGTCGTGAAGGCCGCGCAGGACGCCGGCAAGAGCACGTTCAACATGTTCTTCTTCATCCTCGTCGCGGCGCTGATCTATCTCGCGATCACGACCGTTTCCAACCTCGTGCTGATCCAGCTCGAGAAGCGTTATTCCATGGGCGTGCGGCACGCAGAACTATGATCGAGATCCTCCAGGAATTCGGCCAGGCGTTCCTTTACTGGGACGGCCAGCGCCTCTCCGGCCTCGCGGTGACGCTGTGGCTGCTCGTCGCGTCGATTTCGCTCGGCTTCGTGTGCGCGGTGCCGCTCGCGGTCGCACGCGTGTCGAAGAACAAGTGGGTGTCGACGCCGGTGCGGTTCTACACATATGTGTTCCGCGGCACGCCGCTCTACGTGCAGTTGCTGCTGCTCTACACGGGCATGTACAGCCTCGAGTTCGTGCGTTCGCATTCGCTGCTCGACGCGTTCTTCCGCAGCGGCTTCAACTGCGCGATTCTCGCGTTCGCGCTGAACACCTGCGCGTACACCACGGAGATCTTCGCGGGTGCGATCCGCGCGATTCCGCACGGTGAAGTGGAGGCTGCGCGGGCGTACGGGATGTCGCCGTTCACGATGTACCGCCGCGTGATCCTGCCGTCGGCGCTGCGCCGCGCGCTGCCGCTGTACAGCAACGAGGTGATCCTGATGCTGCACGCGACCACCGTCGCCTTCACCGCGACCGTGCCGGACATCCTGAAGGTCGCGCGTGACGCGAATTCCGCGACCTACATGGCGTTCCAGTCGTTCGGGATCGCCGCATTGATCTATCTTGCGGTATCGTTCGCACTCGTCGCGGCGTTTCGTCGCGCGGAGCGCCACTGGCTTGCGTATCTCGCGGCCGCCCGTCATTGAATCACTTCGAGGAGAGCCAGTTGGCCGAGATCACTCAAACGAGCGCTGCCGCTTCCACCAAGCTTGCCGCGGTCGACATTCACAAGCGCTACGGTGACAACGAAGTGCTCAAGGGCGTATCGCTGAACGCGAAGGCCGGCGACGTCATCAGCATCATCGGCGCGAGCGGCTCGGGCAAGAGCACGTTCCTGCGCTGCATCAATTTTCTCGAGCGGCCGAATGCGGGGCAGATCGTCGTCGACGGCGAGGCCGTGCGCACGAAGACCGACCGCGCCGGTGCGCTCGAAGTCGCCGATCACAAGCAGTTGCAGCGCATCCGCACGAAGCTCGCGATGGTGTTCCAGCACTTCAACCTCTGGGCGCACATGAACGTGCTCGAGAACGTGATGGAAGCGCCGGTGCACGTGCTCGGCATTTCGAAGAAGGAAGCCGAGGAGCGGGCGCGCGAGTACCTGGAGAAGGTCGGCTTGCCGCCGCGCGTCGAGAAGCAGTATCCGTCGCATTTGTCGGGCGGCCAGCAGCAGCGCGTGGCGATTGCGCGTGCGCTGGCGATGCATCCGGACGTGATGCTGTTCGACGAGCCGACGTCGGCGCTCGACCCGGAGCTGGTGGGCGAAGTGCTGAAGGTGATGCAGAAGCTGGCCGAGGAAGGTCGCACGATGATCGTCGTCACGCACGAGATGGGTTTCGCGCGCAACGTGTCGAACCACGTGATGTTCCTGCATCAGGGGCGGACCGAGGAAGAGGGCGATCCGAAGGAAGTGCTGGTCCGCCCGCAGAGCGAGCGGCTGAAGCAGTTCCTGTCGGGCAGTCTCAAGTAACGCGACAGGGCAGGTTTCAACCGTGGTACCGGTGTCTCGTCCCGCAGGCGCCACCCGCACGACGCAGGTGGCGATCGTTGCATTGCCGCCCGTGTCGATGTCGGGCGTGGGTCCGATCGTCGATGCGCTGAACCTCGCGAACGAGATTGACGGGCGGCTGCTGTATCGGTGGCAGGTGTGTTCGTGGGACGGGCGGCCGGTGCCGCTCGCCGGCGGCGCGCAGTGGCATGCCGATGCGGCGTTCAACGATGCGATCGCGTGTGACTGGGTCATCGTCGTGTCGGAGCGGTTTCAGCAGTTTGCCGACTATCGGTTGTTTCTCGCGAGTCTCGCGAGGGTGGGGCAGCGGACGCCGGTCGTCACCGGCATTCACCACGGCGTGTGGTGGCTGGCCATGGCCGGGCAGCTTTCCGGGTATCGCGTGAGCGTGAACTGGGAGACGTATCAGCAGTTCGCCGAACAGTTCGAGCGGTCGATCGTCACGCAGCAGATCTTCGAGATCGATCGCGATCGGGCTACCTGTGCTGGTGGGCAGGCCACCGTTGACTTCATGCTGGCCATGATTGGCCGGGAACATGGGCCCGATCTCGCGGAGCGGATTGCCGATGCGCTCGGGGCCGGGACTTTGCGCAGTGGCGAGGAGCGGCAGCGGATTCCTTTTGTTACTGCGCCGGGCGAGCGGCATCCTCGGTTGAACGATGCTTTGCTTTTGATGGAAGCCAATGTCGAAGATCCGTTGACGACCGATGAGATCGCCGAGCTCGTTGGCGTGTCACGCCGGCAACTGGAACGGCTCTTTCGACAGTATCTCGGGGCGATGCCCTCCAAGTATTACCTCAATCTTCGGTTGCTCAAGGCCCGGACTCAGTTGCAGCGGACCAGCAAGTCGGTTGTGCAGGTTTCTCTCGCTTGTGGGTTTTCTTCTGCCGCGCATTTTTCTAATGCGTACCGCGAACGGTTTGGTGTGACGCCGCGGGAAGATCGGAGAGCCTGGCTCGAAAAGCAGACCGGCGGTGGCGGAGAGCCTCGGGGCGGCGCGCTTGTCGAGCGCGGTGCGAAGGATTGATTTTTTTTGTGGTTCGCTTGCGTTTGGCGTGAAGCACCTGTGGTCTTGTCGGTCTATTAGCGTCGCCCCTGCGCGGGGCGGCGGTTACTTTTCTTTGTCTTGCCAAAGAAAAGTAACCAAAAGAAAGGCGCTCGGAAAACGCATGACTTCCCGGTGCCATGGCACTCAGAGTGGACCGCGCCTAAGTGTCCGCGCCAGTCACGAACACGGAGTGGTTCGAGCAATGGTTCTGACACCTCCCACTACCCAACAGAGCGGTATACCGCCCGCCAGCTCCATCCTCGCTACGCTCGGCTGCAAGGTACTTCACGTCGCATTGCATGCGCTCACATGCTTCTGTCGGCGCTGCATCGGCAAACCGTCAACGCTCTTTTTTCACACCATTCGTACCTATCGGACTGCTTGCCATCGGTGAGTGTTTGATAACGTCGTGAGTGCGTAAAGTGCGTGCTGCGTCCCTTTTTCCTGGCGAATGAGGGCATGCTTTGATTCGCTGAATTCGGGGTGCTCGCGAGCGATTGCTGGACCTAATTGACCTGAAGCGTTACTGGAGGGGGTGTCCCTGTCGGCCGAGCGAAGCGAGGGCGGAGCTGGCGGGCGGTATACCGCTCTGTTGGGTAGTGGAGGGTGTCAGAACCATTGCTCGAACCACTCCGGGTTCCCGACTGGCGCGGACACTTAGGCGCGGTCCACTCTGAGCGCTATGGCACCGGGAAGTCATGCGTTTTCCGAGCGCCTTTCTTTTGGTTACTTTTCTTTGGCAAGACAAAGAAAAGTAACCGCCGCCCCGCGCAGGGGCGACACTAATAGACCGACAAGTCCACAGGTGCTTCACGCCAAACACAAGCGAACCACCCAAAAAGCCTCAAAATACCGACACTCAACGAACCAGCCCCGCCCGGAAGGGCAAAAACAAACCGCACTAACCGCTTCCGATAGAACCCGTCGCAATTCCGCAAGACGCTTGCGTCACCCTTACCTAAACTTGATCCTGTTGAACCCTCTTACGAAACCGAAAGGAACGACCATGACGACCTCGACCGTGACCCGCCAGACATTCGACGAAGTGATGGTGCCGGTATTTTCCCCCGCCCCGTTCGTGCCGGACCGTGCAGAGGGTTCCCGCGTGTGGGACACGGCCGGCCGCGAGTACATCGATTTCGCGTGCGGCATCGCGGTAACGTCGCTGGGCCACGGCCACCCGGAACTGCTGAAGGTGCTGGACGAACAAGGCCGCAAGCTCTGGCACATCGGCAACGGCTACACGAACGAGCCGGTGCTGCGCCTCGCGAAACGCCTCGAATCGCTGACTTTCGCCGACCGCGCGTTCTTCGCAAACTCGGGCGCGGAAGCAAATGAAGCCGCACTGAAGCTCGCGCGCCGCGTCGCGTTTGACCGCCACGGCGCCGACAAATACGAAATCGTGTCGTTCGTGCAGTCGTTCCACGGCCGCACGTTCTTCACGGTCAGCGTCGGCGGCCAGCCGAAATACTCGGAAGGCTTCGGCCCGGTGCCGGAAGGCATCAAGCACCTGCCGTTCAACGACATCGAAGCCGCGAAGGCCGCGATCGGCCCGCAAACCTGCGCCGTGATCGTCGAGCCCGTGCAAGGCGAGGGCGGCGTGATCCCGGCCGATCCGGCCTTCCTGAAGGCACTGCGCGAAGCGTGCGATGCGCACGGCGCGCTGCTGATTTTCGACGAAGTGCAAACGGGCGTCGGCCGCACGGGCCAGTTCTACGCGTACATGGATACCGGCGTCACGCCGGACATCCTGACGACCGCCAAGGCGCTCGGCAACGGTTTCCCGATCGGCGCGATGCTGACGACGAACGAACTGGCCGCGCACTTCAAGGTCGGCGTGCACGGCACGACGTACGGCGGCAACCCGCTCGCATCGGCGATCGCCGACAAGGTCGTCGAACTGATCGGCGACCCGGCACTGCTCGAAGGCGTGCGCGAACGCAGCGTGCGCCTGAAAGGCGCGCTCGAGCGCATCAACGCGCGCTTCGGCATCTTCAAGGACGTGCGCGGTAAGGGCCTGCTCGTCGGCGCCGAACTCACCGCGGCATTCGACGGCCGCGCGAAGGACTTCGTCACCGCCGCCGCGGAAAACGGCCTGATCATGCTGATCGCCGGCCCGAACGTGCTGCGCTTCGTCCCGTCGCTGGTGATCCCGTTCGACCTGCTCGACGAAGGCATGAAGCGCTTCGAGAAGGCCGTCGAACAAGTGCTCGCCGCCCAGGAAGCCACCGCGCGCTGATCGGCGCGCCCATCGCAGACAGGAACGACGATGCTATTTGTTCGCCCCGGCAAACTCACGGATCTCGATGCGCTCGCGCACATGGCGCGCACCGCGCAGCCGGTCCTGCACTCGCTGCCGCACGACCGCGCGGCGCTCGAAGCGCGCGTGGCGCTCTCCGAGGATTCGTTTCGCGCGGACGTCGACTTCGCCGGCGAGGAGTTCTACCTCTTCGTGCTCGAGGATTCGTCGACCGGCAAGCTGCTCGGCACGGCGAGCATCGTGGCCGCGGCCGGCTACTCGGAACCGTTCTACGCGTTCCGCAACGACGCCTTGATTCACGCGTCGCGCGAGCTGCACGTGAACCGCAAGATCCACGCGCTCACGATGTCGCACGAGCTGACCGGCAAGAGCCGGCTGGCGGGCTTCTACGTCGATCCGTCGCTGCGCGGCGACGCGGCCGCGCACCTGATCTCGCGTGCGCGGATGATGTACATCGCCGCGAACCGCCGCCGCTTCACGCCGGAAGTGTTCACGCTGCTGCTCGGCGTGAGCGACGGCAACGGCGCATCGCCGTTCTGGGAAGCGGTGGGCCGCAAATTCTTCGGCCGCGACTTCACCGACGTCGACATCGCGTCGGGCGGCCGCAGCCGGACCTTCATCGCGGAAGTGATGCCGGCCTATCCGCTCTACGTGCCGCTGCTGCCGGAAGCCGCGCAGCGCGTGCTCGGCGAGCCGAACGAATCGGCGCTGCTCGCCTATGACATCCATCTCGAGGAAGGCTTCGAGCCCGACCGCTTCGTCGACATCTTCGACGCGGGCCCGGTGCTGACCGCGCAGGTCGACCGCACGGCGTGCGTGAAGCACGGCGCCGAGCGCATCGTGCGCGAGGCCGCGCACCAGCAGGGCGATGTCGCCTACATGGTGTCGACGGGCAGCGGCGAATCGTTCCGCTGCGTGCTGGCCGACCTGCCGGGCGATGCAGGTGATGCGCCGCTGGCCGGCGACGTGCGCGCAGCGCTCGATGTGAAGGATGGCGATGTCGTGCGCTGCGTGCCGCTGCACCGCCGCGACGATGAAGATTTGAAGGGAGACGCAGCATGATCGTCGTTCGGGTCGTACAAACGGGCGACGTCGACGCGCTCGTGTCGCTCGCGAAGGAAACCGGGCCGGGCCTGACCACGTTCAAGCCCGATCGCGACGCGCTCGCCGCGCGCATCGAGCGCACGCGCCGCACGCTCGCGGGCGAGGCGGCGGCCGGCGAGGCCGGCTACTTCTTCGTGATGGAAGAATCGAAGACGGGCGACATCGCGGGCGTGTGCGGGATCGAGACGCAGGTCGGCCTCGAACAGCCGTTCTACAACTATCGCGTGAGCACGGTCGTGCACGCGAGCCAGGAGCTCGGCGTGTGGACGCGGATGTCCGCGCTGAACATCTCGCACGACCTGACCGGTTACGCGGAAGTGTGCTCGCTGTTCCTGAGCCCGCGCTATCGCACGGGCGGCGTGGGCGGCCTGCTGTCGCGCTCGCGCTTCATGTTCATCGCGCAGTTCCGCGAGCGCTTTCCGGAACGCATCTGCGCGGAACTGCGCGGCCACTTCGACGAGGACGGCACGTCGCCGTTCTGGCGCGCAGTCGGTTCGCACTTCTACCAGATCGATTTCAACGCGGCCGACTATCTCAGCTCGCACGGCCGCAAGTCGTTCCTCGCGGAACTGATGCCGCGCTATCCGGTGTACGTCGACCTGCTGCCGCAGGACGCGCAGGACGCGGTCGGCCTCACGCACCGCGACACGCTGCCGGCCCGCAAGATGCTCGAGGCGGAAGGGCTGCGTTACCAGAATCACGTCGACATCTTCGACGCGGGCCCCGTGCTCGAATGCCATGTGAACGACCTGCGCACGGTGCGCGAGAGCGTCGTCGTGCCGGTCGCGATCGGCGTGCCCGACGCACGGGACGACGCCCCCAGGTCGCTCGTGTCGAATACGTCGCTCACCGACTTCCGCGTCGGCGTCGCGCCGGGCGTGGTCGCGAATGGATCGTTCGTGCTGTCGGCCGACGATGCAGTCGCGCTCGACGTGAAGGCCGGCGATCCGGTCCGCGTGCTGCCGCTCAAAGTCAAACAGGGATAAACGAATCATGACGGAACTCTTCATCGACGGCGCCTGGGTCGCAGGCTCGGGCCCCGTGTTCGCTTCGCGCAACCCGGGCACCGACGAGATCGCATGGCAGGGTGAAAGCGCGTCGGCGGCCGACGTCGATCGCGCGGTCGCAAGCGCGCGCCGCGCATTCGCCGGCTGGTCGGCGCTCGACTTCGAATCGCGCTGCGCGATCGTCAAGCGTTTCGCCGCGTTGCTCAGCGAACGCAAGGAAGCGATCGCGACCGCGATCGGCCGCGAGACGGGCAAGCCACTGTGGGAAGCGCGCACCGAAGTCGCGTCGATGGCCGCGAAGGTCGGCATCTCGATCCAGGCTTACCAGGAACGCACCGGCGAGAAGCGCCAGGACATGGCCGACGGCGTCGCGGTGCTGCGTCATCGCCCGCATGGCGTCGTCGCGGTGTTCGGCCCGTACAACTTCCCCGGCCACTTGCCGAACGGTCATATCGTGCCGGCGCTGATCGCCGGCAACGCGGTCGTGTTCAAGCCGTCGGAGCTCGCACCGGGCGTCGCGCGTGCGACGGTCGAAGTGTGGAAGGAAGCCGGCCTGCCGGACGGCGTGCTGAACCTCGTGCAGGGCGAGAAGGACACCGGCATCGCGCTCGCGAACCACCGGCAGATCGACGGGCTGTTCTTCACCGGCAGCTCGGATACCGGCACGCTGCTGCACAAGCAGTTCGGCGGCCGTCCGGAAATCGTGCTCGCGCTCGAGATGGGCGGCAACAACCCGCTCGTGATCGGCGAAGTCGAGGATATCGACGCGGCCGTCCATCACACGATCCAGTCGGCGTTCCTGTCGGCCGGCCAGCGCTGCACGTGCGCGCGCCGTATCTTCGTGCCGCAGGGCGCGTTCGGCGACCGCTTTCTCGCGCGCTTCGCCGACGTCACGTCGAAGATCACGGCCGACGTGTTCGACGCCGATCCGCAGCCGTTCATGGGCGCGGTGATTTCGGCGCGTGCCGCGGCGAAGCTCGTCGACGCGCAGTCGCGCCTGATCGAGCAGGGCGCGAAGCCGATCATCGCGATGACGCAGCGCGATCCGCGCCTCGGCTTCGTGAACGCGGCGATCGTCGACGTGACGGGCGTGGCGAACCTGCCGGACGAAGAGCACTTCGGCCCGCTCGCGCAGATCGTCCGCTACGCGACGTTCGACGAAGCGATCGAGCGCGCGAACGACACGGCGTTCGGCCTGTCCGCCGGCCTGCTCGCCGACGACGCGAACGCATGGGAACACTTCCGCCGCACCATTCGCGCCGGGATCGTCAACTGGAACCGGCCGACCAACGGCGCATCGTCCGCTGCGCCGTTCGGCGGCACGGGCCGCTCGGGCAACCATCGCCCGAGCGCGTACTACGCGGCCGACTATTGCGCGTATCCGATGGCGTCGGTGGAAAGCACGCAACTGACCTTGCCCGCGAGCCTGTCGCCGGGCCTGCATTTCTGATCGAGGGAACGACGATGAACGCACAAGAAGCCAATTTCGACGGGCTCGTCGGCCCGACCCACAACTACGCCGGGCTGTCGTTCGGCAACGTGGCGTCGCTCAACAACGAAAAGTCGGCCGCGAATCCGAAGGCCGCCGCGAAGCAAGGGCTGCGCAAGATGAAGCAGCTCGCGGATCTCGGCTTCGCGCAAGGCGTGCTGCCGCCGCAGGAGCGGCCGTCGCTGCGCCTGCTGCGCGAGCTCGGCTTCTCCGGCAAGGACGCGGACGTGATCGCGAAGGCCGCGAAGCAGGCGCCCGAACTGCTCGCCGCGGCGAGCTCGGCATCGGCGATGTGGACCGCGAACGCGGCCACCGTCAGCCCGTCGGCCGACACGAGCGACGGCCGCGTGCACTTCACGCCGGCGAACCTGTGCAGCAAGCTGCATCGCGCGATCGAGCACGAAGCGACGCGCCGCACGCTGTCGACGCTGTTCGCCGATCCCGCGCATTTCGCGGTGCATGAAGCGCTGACCGGCACGCCGGCACTCGGCGACGAAGGCGCGGCGAACCACACGCGCTTCTGCGCCGAATACGGCAAGCCGGGCATCGAATTCTTCGTGTACGGCCGCGCGGAATACCGCCGCGGCCCCGAGCCGAAGCGCTTCCCGGCGCGCCAGACCTTCGAGGCGAGCCGCGCGGTCGCGCATCGCCACGGCCTCGCGGAAGAGGCGACGGTCTATGCGCAGCAGGATCCGGACGTGATCGACGCAGGCGTGTTCCACAACGACGTGATCTCGGTCGGCAACCGCGACACGCTGTTCACGCACGAACGCGCGTTCGTCAACAAGCAGGCGATCTACGACACGCTGACCGCCGCGCTCGACGCCCGTGGTGCGCGCCTGAACGTGATCGAGGTGCCCGAGGCCGCCGTGAGCGTGAACGATGCGGTGACGTCGTACCTGTTCAACAGCCAGCTGCTGTCGCGCGCGGACGGCTCGCAGGTGCTCGTCGTGCCGCAGGAATGCCGCGAGAACGGCAACGTCGCGGCCTATCTCGACGAACTCGCGGCCGGCAACGGCCCGATCCACGACGTGCTCGTGTTCGACCTGCGCGAAAGCATGAAGAACGGCGGCGGCCCTGCATGCCTGCGCCTGCGCGTCGTGCTGAACGAAGCGGAGCGCGCGGCCGTCACGTCGAACGTGTGGATCAACGACACGCTGTTCGCGTCGCTCGACACGTGGATCGACCGGCACTATCGCGATCGCCTCGCACCGGAAGACCTCGCCGATCCGGCGCTGCTCGACGAATCGCGCACCGCGCTCGACGAGCTCACGCAGATCCTGCGCGTCGGTTCGCTGTATGACTTCCAGCGCTGATTCCCGCATGGCCGACGCGCTGCTCGACGACTTCCTCGCGTTCACGCTGGCCGGCGGCGCACCGTCCGCGACGGACGGCACCTGCGCCGCCGGCGCCGTGCGCTGGCAATGGCGCGGCGACGGTCTGCTCGCGCTCGAGCCGGCCGTGGCCGACGCC
>NZ_VWWH01000036.1:0-62974 GCF_011753045.1 Burkholderia sp. Ap-955 | reverse complement strand
CCTATTGGCACGCCTGCGCGGCGCCCCGGCCCGCGCCGCGGCACCGAAAGGCGACGCAACGCCGGCCCCGGCCGCCCGCGCCGCGTACAATAGTGGACTTTTGCACGTCCTCACCGCCTTATGTCCTCGCCCACCCTGTACGAATTCTTCGCCCCCTGCCCGCGCGGCCTCGAAGCGGCGCTTGCCGCCGAGCTGGCCGAAATCGCCGGCCGCCACCTGAACGGCGCGCCGTTCACCGCGGGCGCGCAGGTGCCGGGCGGCGTCCATTTCAGCGGCGGCTGGGCCGCCGGCATGGCCGCGAACCTCCATTCGCGGATCGCGAGCCGGATCCTGCTGAAGATCGCGCACGGCCCATACCGCAACGAACAGGACGTCTACGCGCTCGCGCTCGAGCAGCCGTGGGAACGCTGGTTCGCGTCGACGCAAACACTGCGCATCGACATCACCGCGATCAAGTCGCCGCTGAAAAGCCTCGAATTCACGACGTTGCGCGTGAAGGATGCGATCTGCGACCGGATGCGCGAGAAAACCGGCTCGCGCCCGAGCATCGACACCGGTGCGCCGGACGTGCGCGTATTCGCGTTCCTGACCGTCAACGAGTGCACGCTGTACCTCGACACGTCGGGCGAGCCGCTGTTCAAGCGCGGCTGGCGTCTCGACAAGGGCGCGGCGCCGCTGCGCGAAAACCTCGCGGCCGGCATCCTGCGCCTGACGGGCTGGACGCCCGGCACGGCGCTGTACGACCCGATGTGCGGCAGCGGCACGTTCCTCGCGGAAGCCGCGCAGATCGCGCTCGGCGTTGCGCCGGGCGTCGAGCGCCGGTTCGGCTTCGAGAAACTCAAGCAGTACGACATCACCGCATGGCAGGGGCTGAAGGTCCCGGCGCTGGACGCGAAGCGCGCGGCGCGCGGCAAACGCGGCGAAGCGCTCGGCGTGTACGGCAGCGACATCTCCGGCGACATGCTCGAGAAGGCGCGCGCGAACCTCGAGCGTGCAGGCGTGCCGTCGGTATGGCTCAAGCAGGTCGACGCACGCGGGATGACGCCGCCGTGCGACGGCCCGGGCATCATCCTCGCGAACCCGCCGTACGGCGAGCGGATCGAAGTGCGCGGCCGCAGCGCGCGCGGCGAGGTGCGCGAGACGGGCCGCAACCGCGGCAACGACGACGCCTTCCGCCGCACCCACACCGACGCACCGGACAGCGAGTTCTTCAACGCGCTCGGCGATGCGCTGAAGCAGCGCTTCACGGGCTGGCAGGCGTTCCTGCTGACGTCCGACCGTTCGCTGCCGGGCCAGCTGCGGCTGCGCGAATCGGCGAAGACGCCGCTGTTCAACGGCGCGCTCGAATGCCGGCTGTTCCGCTTCGACCTGATCGCCGGCAGCGTGAAGGCGCGCCCGGCCACGCCGGAAGGCGACGCGTAACCTGCATCATGATCGCCACAGGGCCGCCGGCGCGGCCCCGCTGCGGCACCCGGAACGCCGCCGTTACCGCACCCGCGGCAACGGCGGCGTTTCGTTTCAGTGCTTCGAGCACGCCCAGCGCCCCATCGTGAACGGCAGCGCCTGCCCCGTCTCGAGCAGCGTCTTGAGGCTCGACAGCACGACCGGCCAGCCACCGCGAATCCCGCAATCCATCTCCGAGCCCGGCACCAGCCCGTCGTGCGTGACGGTCAGCTTCACGACGCCCTCGTGCGGCTCGACGAGATAGGTCACGCGCGACGTCTCCCCCTCCCCAGACGGCGTACGCCACGTGACGACCAGCCGGTGCGGCGGATCGTTCTCGACCACTTCGCCGACGATGTCGACCCGCGATGGATCGTCGTAGTCCTGATGCTCCCAGCGCGAGCCCGGCCGCCAGTCGGGCGACGCGTTGCGGTGCCGCACCCAGTAGTCCTTCGTCAGCTCGGCGTTGGTGAGCGCATCGAACACACGCTCGGGCGTCGATGCAATGAACGTCACGTACACAAAGGCGGGATTACTCATCGTTGCCTCCAGGTTCGCCGGCCGCTTCCAGCCCGCGCTTGAGGTCCGCCAGCGCCTGCAGGCGCTGACGCTCGAACTTGCCGATCCAGCGTTCCGCGATGTCGTGGATCGGCACCGGATTCAGGTAATGCAGCTTCTCCCTGCCGCGCCACGTCGTCGCGACGAGATTCGCGGCCTCGAGCAGCGCGAGATGCTTGCTCACCGCCTGCCGGCTCATCGCGAGCCCGTCGCACAGCTCGGACAGGGTCTGTCCGCTTTTCGCGTGCAGCAAATCAAGCAACTGGCGGCGCGTGGCGTCGGCCAGCGCCTTGAAAACGAGATCCATGCCACTCCCGGGTCAATGACCTTATTATGCAACCAAACAGTTGCATGTCAAGGGTGACAACTCTACTGACAATACGGTGTCAGCAGGCCGCGATCACACTGCAATCCGGGCGCAATGCAAGGCTGGTTTCCGCACCTAACCCGAACAACAAACAACGCAACAAGGAGCTCGTCATGACGTCCGCAACTGCCAATGCCACCGCCACCGTGGAACGCGCGATCGCGTGGTTCGACATTCCGTCCCTCGATTTCGACCGGGCGATCCGCTTCTACGAAACCGTGCTGCAGACGACGCTGCAGCGCGCAGTCATCGGCGGCGTGCCGATGGCCACGTTCGACCGCGACGCATCGAGCACGGGCGGCAGCATCGTGTTCGATCCGCAGCAGATGAAGCCGAGCGCGAACGGCGTGCTCGTCTACCTGAACGCCGGCGAATCGGTCGTCGCGGCGCTCGAACGCGCGAAGCGCGCGGGCGGCGTCGTGCAGGGCTCGGTCGTCGAGCTGCCGAACAACTACGGCTACGTCGGCTACCTGATCGACACCGAAGGCAACCGCGTCGGCCTCCACGCGCCGAAATGCCACTGAGCGCGGCGGCCGTCGGGCCCGCGCGGCGCTATCATCGCGAAGTCCCCACTGCCGTTGGAATCGAGGTGCCGTCATGACGCGCCGTGCCGACCGCCTGTTCCAGATCGCCGAGCTGCTGCGCGGGCGTCGTCTCACGACCGCGCAGCAGCTGGCCGACTGGCTGTCGGTGTCGCCGCGCACCGTCTATCGCGACGTGCGCGACCTGCAACTGTCAGGGGTGCCGATCGAGGGTGAAGCCGGCATCGGCTACCGGCTGAACCGCAACGCGAGCCTGCCGCCGCTCACGTTCACGGCCGAGGAGCTGGCGGCGCTCGCCACCGGCGCACGCATGCTCGAAACCTGGGGCGGTGCGCGCTTCGCGAGCGGCGCGCGCTCGGCGCTCGCGAAGATCGCGTCGGCGATGCCGGCCGACAAGCGCACGGCGCTCGACCGCCTGCCCGTGTTCGCGCCGTCGTTCCACATCGACGAGACGTTTTGCGCGAAGGTCGACGCGATCCACCAGGCCATCGATACGCGCCACGTCGTCAGCTTCGGCTACCGCGACCGGCTCGGCGCGCATTCGCAACGCCGCGTGTGGCCGCTCGGGCTCGTCTACTGGGGCGGGCGCTGGACGATCGGCGCATGGTGCGAGCTGCGCGAGGATTTCCGCACCTTCGACATCGCGCGGATGGGCGACATCGTCGTGCACGAGCAGTTTCCGGACATGGAAGGACGGCGGATCGCCGACTACATGCGAATCGCGGAAGCGCCGATGCGCTGACGCGGCACGACGGCGAGTGCGCGGCGCGCCGCCGCGCTGTCCATGTTCCGGGCCGCCCAGCGGCGCCCGGCCCACCCTACCCGCCGAACACCACCGTCCGCTTCGGCCGCTCGTCGACGTGCAGCGAGAACACGTCGGGCCGCGCGTAATGACCGACCACGTCGAAGTCGTAGCGCGCCCGCACGAGTTCGTCGGTGTCGATGCGCGCGGTCACGAGCCCGGCTTCGCCGATCAGCGGCTCCGTCAGCAGGTCGCCGAGCGGCCCGACGATCACGCTGCCGCCGCGGATCAGCGGCCGTTCGGGATCCCAGCCCGGCACGTCGATGCCGAGCGCGCGCGGCGACGGCTGCACCTGGCACGCACTGACGACGAAGCAGCGCCCCTCGTGCGCGATATGCCGCATCGAGCTCTGCCAGACGTCGCGCTCGTCGACGGTCGGTGCACACCAGATCTGCACGCCCTTCGCGTACATCGCGCAGCGCAGCAGCGGCATGTGGTTCTCCCAGCAGATCGCGGCGCCCGCGCGGCCCGCGACCGTGTCGACGACGGGCAGCGTCGAGCCGTCGCCCTGCCCCCAGATCAGCCGCTCGGTGCCGGTCGGCATCAGCTTGCGGTGCTTCGCGACGAGCCCGTCGCGCGGATCGAAGAACAGCGCCGTGCAATACAGCGTGCTGCCGCCGCGCTCGATCACGCCGACCACGAGGCTCGCGCCCGTGCGCTGCGACAGCGCGGCCAGCTCGTCGGTTTCCGGCCCCGGCACGTCGATCGCCTGCGCGGCATAGCGCGCATACGCGTCGCGGCCTTCGGGCAGCCGGTAGCCGAGCCGCGTGCCGAAGATCTCGCCTTTCGGATAGCCGCCGAGCACGGCCTCGGGCAACACGACGAGCGACGCGCCGCTGTCGCGGATCGCGGTTTCGTAGCCGAGGATCGTGTCGAGCGTGGCGCGCGTGCCGGCGGGCGATGCGCCGATCTGCAGCGCGGCGATGACTGACGTGGACATGAAGGCGTCTCCGGTGAATGGGGTAACGCCATCTTTATCGATAAGATGTCATCGATCAAATCGATAGAACGATAAGTATCATGAATGCAGATGATATCGCCGGCCTCGACCTGAACCTGCTGAAAGTGTTCGAGGCGCTGTACGAGGAGGGCGGCGCGAGCCGCGCGGCGCTGCGGCTCGGCCTCACGCAGTCGGCGGTCAGCGCCGCACTGGCGCGGCTGCGCGTGATCTACGCCGATCCGCTGTTCGCGCGCACCGGCCGCGGGCTCGCGCCGACGCCGCGCGCGGATGAACTGAAGCCGATCCTGTCCGACGCGCTCGACCGCTGTCGCGAAAGCCTCGCGATCGCGGCCGACGGTGGCGACCGCATCGGCCGCACGATCTCGATCGGACTGTCGGACGACTTCGAGATCGCGCTCGGCCGCGCGCTGATCGACGCCGTCGCGCGGGAAGCCGCCGGCATCCGGCTGATCTTCCGGCAGACGCACAGCGGCATCGCCGGCGACGCACTGCTGCGGCACGGCGTCGACCTCGCGATCGCGTCGGGCGGCTTCTCGGCGAACGGGCTCAGCCGGCGCGCGGTCGCGACCGGCGGCTATGCGTGCCTGATCGACCCGGCCGCGAGCCCGAAGCCGCCGCGCACCCTCACGCTCTCCGATTTCCTGCGGCGCGACCACCTGCTCGTGTCGTCGGGCGGCGTGATCGGGATCGTCGACGAGGCGCTGGCCACGCTCGGCCACAAGCGGCGCGTCGCGGCGTCGACCACGCATTTCGCCGCGTTGCCGTACCTGCTCGCCGGCTCCGGCGCGGTCGCGACGATTCCCGCGCACGCGGCGCGCGCGATCGCGCAATCCACCCCGCTGCGCGCGCTCGCATGCCCGGTCGACTTGCCGCACTACCCGGTCGAAATCGGCTGGCGCACGAGCACGCAGCGCGACCCGGCGATCGTGCGCGTACGCGACACGATCGCTGCGTGCATCGCCCATCTCGTCGCGCCATGAAAAAGGCCCGACTGACTTGCGCCAGTCGGGCCTGCCCGGTCACGCTACCCATGAATCGAAGCAGGCAGCCGCGGTGCCACCGCGTGCGTCATTCGACCGACTTCACCATGTCCTCGATGACCTTCTTCGCATCGCCGAACACCATCATCGTCTTGTCCATGTAGAACAGGTCGTTGTCGAGCCCCGCGTAGCCGGCCGCCATCGAGCGCTTGTTGACGATCACCGTGCGCGCCTTGTACGCCTCGATGATCGGCATCCCCGCGATCGGCGACGCCGGATCGTTCTTCGCGGCCGGGTTCACGACGTCGTTCGCGCCGAGCACGAGCACGACGTCGACCTGGCCGAATTCGCCGTTGATGTCCTCCATCTCGTGCACGATCTCGTACGGCACTTCCGCTTCCGCGAGCAGCACGTTCATGTGCCCGGGCATCCGCCCCGCGACCGGATGGATCGCGTACTTCACGTCGATGCCCTTGTCGACCAGCTTGTCGGTCAACTCCTTCAGCGCGTGCTGCGCACGGGCCACGGCCAGCCCGTAGCCCGGCACGATCACGACCGTCTCCGCGTTGCCGAGCATGAACGACGCGTCTTCGGCCGAGCCCGACTTCACCGGCCGCTGCTCCTGCGAACCTGCCACGCCACCCGCCGCCGCCTCGCCGCCGAAGCCACCGAGGATCACGTTGAAGAACGAGCGGTTCATCGCGTGGCACATGATGTACGACAGGATCGCGCCCGACGAGCCGACGAGCGACCCGGCGATGATCAGCATCGCGTTGTTCAGCGAGAAGCCGATGCCGGCCGCGGCCCACCCCGAGTACGAGTTCAGCATCGACACGACCACCGGCATGTCCGCGCCGCCGATCGGAATGATGATCAGCACGCCGAGCGCGAACGCGATCGCCGTCATGATGATGAACGGCAGCCACGACTGCGTGATGAAGAACAGGATGCCGAAGCCGAGCATCGCGAGCGCGAACATCAGGTTGAGCAGGTGCTGGCCCGCATACACGACCGGCGCGCCCTGGAACAACCGGAACCGGTACTTGCCCGACAGCTTGCCGAACGCGATCACCGAACCGGAGAACGTGATCGCGCCGACGACCGTGCCGATGAACAGCTCGACGCGGTTGCCGTACGGGACGAAGTTCGACGACACAGCGTCCTGCGGCACGAGCCCGAACGCTTCCGGCTCCGACACCACCGCATACGCGATGCACACGGCCGCGAGACCGATCAGCGAGTGCATCGCCGCGACGAGCTCCGGCATCTTCGTCATCTCGACGCGCGCGGCGACGAACGCCCCCACGCCGCCGCCGACGATCAGCGCGCCGAGCACCAGCGCGATGCCGAGCGGCAGGTTCGCACCGAGCCACTCGGCCTGCTTGACGATCAGCGCGACCGTCGTGAGGATCGCGATGGCCATCCCGGCCATCCCGAACAGGTTGCCGCGCCGCGCGCTCTTCGGGTTCGACAGGCCCTTCAGCGCCTGGATGAAGCACACCGATGCGACGAGGTACAGCAGCGTGACGACGTTCATGCTCATCGCGTGCCCTCCTTGCCGCCGTCGGCGTGTTTCGGCGCCTTCTTGCGGAACATCTCGAGCATTCGCCTCGTCACGAGGAAGCCACCGAACACGTTGACGGCCGCGAGCGCGACCGCGAGCGTGCCGAAGATCTTGCCGGTCGTGCCGACGGTGAGCGCCGCCGCCAGCATCGCGCCGACGATCACGATCGCCGAGATCGCGTTGGTCACGGCCATCAGCGGTGTATGCAGCGCCGGCGTGACGTTCCACACCACGTGGTAGCCGACGTATACGGCCAGCACGAAGATGATCACGTTGATCACCGTGTGATTGATGACTTCCATGGTCGCCTTCCCCCGGTTACTTGCGCGCGACTTCGCCGTCGCGGCACAGGAGCGTCGCGGCGATGATGTCGTCGGTCAGGTCGATGTGCAGCGTGCCGTCCTTCGTGACGATCAGCTTCATGAAGTCGAGCAGGTTGCGCGCATACAGCGCCGACGCGTCCGCTGCGACCATCGACGCGAGATTCGTGTAGCCCGCGATCGTCACGCCGTCGTGCACGATCACCTGGTCGGCGACCGTCAGCGGACAGTTGCCGCTCCTGCGGCCGTCGAATTCCGGACCGCGGCCGGCCGCGAGATCGACGAGCACCGAGCCCGGTTTCATCGACTGCACGGTTTCAACGGAGATCAAGGTCGGCGCCGGGCGCCCGGGAACCAGCGCGGTGGTGATCACGATGTCGGCCTGCTTCGCCCGCTCATGCACCAGCGCGGCCTGGCGGCCGAGCCACGACGGCGGCATCGGGCGCGCATAGCCGCCCACGCCCTGCGCCGCGTCGCGCTCTTCGTCGGTTTCGTACGGGACGTCGAGGAATTTCGCGCCGAGCGACTCGATCTGCTCCTTCACGGCCGGCCGCACATCGGACGCCTCGATCACCGCGCCGAGGCGCTTCGCGGTCGCGATCGCCTGCAGGCCCGCGACGCCCGCGCCGAGAATCAATACGCGCGCCGCCTTCACGGTACCCGCGGCCGTCATCAGCATCGGAAAGAAGCGCGGATACAGCGCGGCGGCCACCAGCACGGCCTTGTAGCCCGCGATGTTCGCCTGCGACGACAGCACGTCGAGACTCTGCGCGCGCGTCGTGCGCGGCGCGGCTTCGAGCGCGAAGCCCGTCACGCCGGCCGCGGCGAGCTTCGCCGCCTGCTCGCCGTCGAACGGCTCGAGCATGCCGACCAGCACCGAGCCGCGCTTGAGCAACGGCAGTTCGGCGTCGGTGGGCGCCTGGACCTTCAGCACGATGTCGACATCGAAAGCGGCCGACTGGCCGGTCAGTTCGGCACCGGCGGCCGCATAGGCGTCGTCGGGATAACTCGCGGCGATGCCGGCCCCTTTCGCGATGCTGACCCGATGCCCGGCCGCCGCGTATTTCTTCACGGTTTCCGGCGTCGCAGCCACACGCGCCTCGTTCGCCCGCGTTTCGGCAGGCACGCCAATATGCATCGTCGGTCCCTCCGTCATCGTCAGTATTTCGTTTCCTGCGATTTCTACTGCGCAACGAGCCGGGCAGGCCGACTACCGGCTCACGAGCGACGACACTCACTCTCCACTTTAGGCGAAAGCGACGGCCGTACCAGCGGCACGCACGGTCGTGCGAGATGCGCGCCAGCCCGGCCGGCGTCGCCGCGCATCGGCAGGACAGACGAATGAAGAGGGTCAGATTCGTTTAGCGTGACGACCGGCAGCGTTCGGGCGCAACCGGTAAAATGCCGAACCATGAAACCCGAAATCTGGACCCCGCATGTGACGGTCGCCGCGCTCGTCGAGCACGCCGGCCGCTTTCTCATGATCGAGGAAGAAACCTCGTCGGGCCTGCGCATCAACCAGCCGGCAGGCCACCTCGAAGCCGGCGAAACGCTGGCCGACGCCGTGATCCGAGAAACGCTCGAGGAAACCGCGCACCCGTTCACGCCCGACGCACTCGTCGGCGTCTATCTCGCGCACTACGACCGCCCCGGCACCGCCGGCGCGACCTACCTGCGCTTCACGTTCTGCGGCACGGCCAGCGAGCCGATCGCGGGCCACGCGCTCGACGACGGCATCGTCCGCACGCTGTGGATGACCGCCGACGAGCTGCGCGCGTGCGGCGAGCGCCATCGCTCGCAGGCGGTGATGCGCTGCGTCGACGATTACCTCGCCGGGCGGCGCATTCCGCTCGATTTCGTGCACACGCATTCGGTCGCGCCGCGCCCCGAAGCATTCGAACGTCAGGCGGTCAACAAATGAGCAAGCGCCGTGTAGTGGTGGGCATGTCGGGCGGCGTCGATTCGTCGGTGACCGCGTGGCTGCTGAAGGAACAGGGTTACGACGTGGTCGGCCTGTTCATGAAGAACTGGGAAGACGACGACGACGGCGAATACTGCTCGACGCGCCAGGACTGGATCGACGTCGTGTCGGTGGCCGACCTGATCGGCATCGACGTGGAAGCCGTCAACTTCGCGGCCGAATACAAGGACCGCGTGTTCGCCGAATTCCTGCGCGAATACTCGGCCGGCCGCACGCCGAACCCCGACGTGCTGTGCAACGCCGAGATCAAGTTCAAGGCGTTCCTCGATCATGCGATGTCGCTCGACGCGGAAATGATCGCGACCGGCCACTATGCGCGCGTGCGGGAGCGTGACGGGCGTTTCGAACTGCTGAAGGCCTTCGATCATACGAAAGACCAGTCGTACTTCCTGCACCGGCTGAACCAGGCGCAACTGTCGAAGACGATGTTCCCGCTCGGCGAGATCCCGAAGACGAAGGTGCGCGAGATCGCCGCGCAGATCGGGCTGCCGAACGCGAAGAAGAAGGATTCGACCGGCATCTGCTTCATCGGCGAACGGCCGTTCCGCGATTTCCTGAACCGCTATCTGCCGACGAAACCCGGCCCGATGAAAACGCCGGACGGCAAGGTCGTCGGCGAGCACATCGGCCTCGCGTTCTACACGTTCGGCCAGCGCAAGGGCATCGGCCTCGGCGGCAGCAAGACCGGCAACGGCGATCCGTGGTTCGTCGCCGCGAAGGACATCGCGTCGAACACGCTGTACGTCGTGCAGGGCCACGATCATCCGTGGCTGCTGGCGCGCGAGCTGGTCGCGGGCAACGTGAGCTGGGTCGCCGGCGAACCGCCGGCCGAAGGTTTCGCGTGCGGTGCGAAGACGCGCTACCGGCAGGCCGATGCGGCGTGCGCATTCGGCCGGGCCACGCCCGGCCCGGCAGGCGAAGCCCGCTTCTCGCTCGCGTTCGACGACGCGCAGTGGGCCGTCACGCCCGGCCAGTCGGCCGTGCTGTACGACGGCGAGATCTGCCTCGGTGGCGGGATCATCGAATCCGCGCTGTCCGGCAACACGCAGGCGAACGACGCGCCCGCCCTTGCGCTCGCCCGCTGACGCGCCGCCGCCGGCGCCGCGCAAGCGCCAGCCGGCCGGAAGCGGCCGCGCCACTCACCGCATGTTCCGCACCGACGCGTCGTAGCGCTCGCGCGCCGCGTCCAGCTCGGGAAAATGGCGCTCGGCCCAGCGGTCGAGCGCCACGAGCGTCTCCACGAGCGACACCGCTCGGCGCCAGGACACGCGCCTCGCGCACAGTCTCGCCGGCTACCGCGCGCGGCTGCGCGACTGGCAGGCATGGCCGCGGGTGCCGTTCAACCGCGACGAAGACTTCGACGACGACGCCCGGCTGAAGCCCGGCAGCCCGGCGTACAGCCCGTTCATCCGCCCGACCGGCGCAGGTGGCTAGGCCCCGACTCGGCAACGCGAGCTTCGCGACACCCGTAGTAGACTCTCGACCATCGTGGGCGCCGGCAGCGGCGGGTACGGCACGGGCAGCATGCCCGCCGGGCCCGGCGATGCCTCGGGCGCCGACCTGCCGGCCGCCGCGCGATCCTGGCGACGTGACGGCCATCCAGACAATGACGATGGAGTCCCCATGTTTTCCCGACGCTATATCGCGATGTGGTGCGCGGTCCTGCTGTTCGTGGCCGTCGCGGCGCTCGCCGCGCGGCACACGATCGCGTGGCTGTGGCTCCTGATCCCGGCCGCCCTCGTCGCGCTCGGCCTGTACGACCTGAAGCAAGACCGCCACGCGATCCTGCGCAACTACCCGCTCTGGGGCCACTTCCGCTTCCTGTTCGAATTCATCCGACCTGAAATCCGCCAGTATTTCGTCGAGGACGACACCGACGAAAAGCCGTTCTCGCGTGCGCAGCGCAGCCTCGTCTACCAGCGCGCGAAGAACGTCGCCGACAATCGCCCGTACGGCACCGAGCTGAACGTGAAGGCCGTCGCGCACGAATGGATCAGCCACTCGCTCGCGCCGACGAAGCTGCCGAACCACGATTTCCGCATCCGCGTCGGCGCGAACCGCGCGCAACCGTATGACATTTCGATCTTCAACATCTCGGCGATGAGCTTCGGCTCGCTGTCCGCGAACGCGATCCGCTCGCTGAACCTCGGCGCGAAGAAAGGCGGTTTCGCGCACGACACCGGCGAAGGCTCGCTGTCGAAGTACCACCGCGAAAACGGCGGCGACATCATCTGGGAAATCGCGTCCGGCTACTTCGGCTGCCGCAACGACGACGGTACCTTCAACCCCGACAAGTTCGCGAAGCAGGCCGCCGATCCGCAGGTCAAGATGATCGAGGTGAAGCTGTCGCAGGGCGCGAAGCCCGGCCACGGCGGCGTGCTGCCGGCCGCGAAGATCACGCCGGAAATCGCCGAGACGCGCGGCGTGCCGATGGGCAAGGACTGCATCTCGCCCGCGACGCACTCGGAGTTCTCGACGCCGCGCGGGCTGCTCGAGTTCGTCGAACGGCTGCGCACGCTGTCGGGCGGCAAGCCGACCGGCTTCAAGCTGTGCATCGGCCATCCGTGGGAATTCTTCGGGATCGCGAAGGCGATGCTCGAGACCGGCATCGTGCCGGACTTCATCGTCGTCGACGGCGCGGAAGGCGGCACGGGCGCGGCGCCGCTCGAATTCACCGACCACGTCGGCGTGCCGCTGCAGGAAGGGCTGCTGCTCGTGCACAACACGCTCGTCGGGATCGGTGTGCGCGATCGCGTGAAGATCGGCGCGAGCGGCAAGATCATCACCGCGTTCGACATCGCGCGTACGCTCGCGATCGGCGCGGACTGGGTGAACTCGGCGCGCGGCTTCATGTTCGCGGTCGGCTGTATCCAGGCGCAGCACTGCCACACCGATCGCTGCCCGACCGGCGTCGCGACGCAGGATCCGGTGCGCCAGCGCGCGCTCGTCGTGCCCGACAAGGCCGAGCGCGTGTACAACTTCCACCGCAATACGCTGCATGCGTTGCAGGAACTCGTGCAGGCGGCCGGCCTCGCGCACCCGTCCGAGCTGCGCGCGCATCACATCGTGCAGCGGGTCGCGCCGCACGAAGTGCGGCTGATGTCGCAGTTGCTGAAGTACCTGAAACCCGGTGCGCTGCTCGACGGCCAGACCTGCGGCTTCTCGCTGTACGACAAGTGGTGGCCGATTGCGCGCAGCGATTCGTTCACGCTCGGCGAGGCCGTGTACGCATCGATCGAATGACGCGGGCAACCGCCCCCGCCGCGGGGCGGCCCGGCAAAAAGAAAAGCGCCCCGCGGGGCGCTTTTCTTTCGTCTGCCGAATGCGTGAAACGCGTGAATGCGTCGCGTGCGGCTCAGCTCTGCGGCAGCGTGTCGGCGAACGACGGCCGCTGCAGCAGCTTCGCGAAGTGCTTGTCGAGGTTCGGATGGCGATCACGCCAGTTGAGCTCGGGCATCCGGAAGTCGAGATAACCGAGCGCGCAGCCGAGTGCGATGTCGGCGAGCGTGTAATGATTACCGACGCACCACGTCTTGCCGCCGAGGCCCTGCGACATCGCGACGAGCCCGTCGTCGATCTTGCGTTGCTGGCGCGCGATCCAGCTCGCGCTGCGCTGCGCCTCGTCGCGCATCGTATGTTCGACGCGAATCGTCACCGCCGCGTCGATCACGCCGTCGCCCAGCGCTTCCCAGCACCGCACCTCGAGGCGCTCGCGGCCCGACGGCGGAATCAGCTTGCCGACCGGCGACAGCGTATCGGCGTATTCGCAGATCACGCGGGAATCGAACACCGCGGCACCATCCTCCATCACGAGACACGGGACCTTGCCGAGCGGATTCGAGGCATGAATATCCGTCTCCGGCGCCCACACGTTCTCGAGCTCCAGCTTGTAGTCGATCTTCTTTTCAGCCAGCACGATCCGCGCCTTGCGGACGTACGGGCTGCTGAGCGAACCGATTAATTTCATCATCTGCCTTTTTAAGGGAACCGCCGAGAGTATACGTTGTCGCCGATCATAACCGGCCAGCGCCGCGCGACAGAAAATCGCCCGGACGGCCTGTGGATGGTTTGCAACAACCGCCGCGCGGGCCTTCCAGGGCGGCTTCCCGCCCCCTCTCTCACGCACGGCGTCCCGCGGCGCTACAATCGCACGAATGAACGCGCCCCTCGATACCGCCATCGCCGTCGACGTCTACCGCCAGCGCCGTGAACGCGTGCTTGCCGCACTGCGTGCCGCCGGCGGCGGCGTCGCCATCGTCCCCACCGCGCCCGAAGTGCCGCGCAACCGCGATACGGACTATCCGTACCGGTTCGACAGCTACTTCCACTACCTGACGGGCTTCAGCGAGCCGGATGCCGTGCTCGTGCTGAACGCGGCCGCGCCGCACGGCGCGCCGGAGTCGATCCTGTTCTGCCGCGCCAAGAACGCCGACCGCGAAATCTGGGAAGGCTTCCATTACGGGCCCGAGGCCGCGCGCGATGCGTTCGGCTTCGACGCGGCGTTCGCGGTCGACGTGATCGATACCGAGATGCCGCGCCTGCTCGCCGACGCGGGCACCGTGCACTACCGGTTCGGCGCATCGGCCGACTTCGACCGCCAGCTCGCGGGCTGGGTCGACGCGGTGCGCGCGCTGGCGCGCACGGGCGTCGCCGCGCCGGATGCGATGCTCGACCTCACGCCGCTGCTCGACGACATGCGGCTCGTGAAGGACGAACACGAACTCGCGATCATGATGCGCGCCGCGCACATCTCCGCCCTTGCGCACCGCCGCGCGATGCAGGCGTGCCGCCCCGGCATCCGCGAATACGAACTCGAGGCCGAGCTGCTGTATGTGTTCCGCAAGCACGGCGCGCAGTCGCCCGCGTACGGCTCGATCGTCGCAGCCGGCGCGAACGCGTGCGTGCTGCACTACCCGGCCGGCAACGCGGCCGCACAAGATGGCGACCTGATCCTCATCGACGCCGCGTGCGAACTCGACGGCTACGCGTCGGACATCACGCGCACGTTCCCGGCCAACGGGCGCTTCTCGCCCGCGCAACGCACGCTGTACGACATCGTGCTCGCCGCGCAGCAGGCCGCGATCGACGCGACGCGCGCCGGCGTGCCGTTCGAGGCGCCGCACGACGCCGCCGTGCGCGTACTCGCGCAGGGGCTGCTCGACACCGGCATCATCCCGAAAACACGCTTCTCTAACGTCGACGACGTGATCGCCGAGCGCGCCTACGCGCGTTTCTACATGCATCGCACCGGCCACTGGATCGGCATGGACGTGCACGATTGCGGCGACTACCGCGAGCGGCTCGCCGAGCGTGACGGCAACGGCGCGCTGCCGTGGCGCACGCTGAAAGCCGGCATGACGCTGACGATCGAGCCCGGCCTGTACGTGCGCGCCGCCGACGACGTGCCGCCCGAGTACTGGAACATCGGCATCCGCATCGAGGACGACGCGATCGTGCGCGAGCACGGCTGCGAGCTGATCACGCGCGGCGTGCCCGTCGCGGCGGACGAGATCGAAGCCCTGATGCGCGCGGGCGCATGACCGGCTGCCGCCGACCGTTACCTCCGTTTCACGAATCAAGATGACGACCGCCTCCTCCCCGGCCACGCCGGACTACGATCTCGCCATCGTCGGCGCGGGCCCTGTCGGGCTCGCGCTCGCCGGCTGGCTCGCGCGCCGCAGCGCGACGCAGCACGCATCGATCGCACTGATCGATGCACGCGAACCGGCCGCGAGCGCGAACGATCCGCGCGCGATCGCCGTGTCGCACGGCAGCCGCGTGCTGCTCGATACGCTCGCGTGGCCCGCCGACGCGACGCCGATCGAACATATCCACGTCTCGCAGCGCGGCCATTTCGGCCGCACGCTGATCGACCGCGACGAGCACGACGTCGCCGCGCTCGGCTATGTCGTGCGTTACGGCTCGCTCATGCAGGCGCTCGCGGGCGCCGTGCGCGGCACGCGCGTCGACTGGCTCACGTCGACCACCGCGCGCACGCCGCAGCAGGACGCCGACGGCGTCACGCTGACGCTCGACGGCCCGCAGGGCGAGCGCACGCTGCGCGCACGCGTCGTCATCAATGCGGAAGGCGGTCTGTTCCACGAACAGCAGGCCGACGCCGGCAAGCATCGCCGCGACTACGGACAGACCGCGATCGTCGGCACGGTCACGGTATCGGCGCCGCGCCCGAACGTCGCATGGGAACGCTTCACGCACGAAGGCCCGCTCGCGCTGCTGCCGCTCGGCGGGCCGCGCCAGGCCGAGTACGCGCTCGTCTGGTGCTGCACGCCCGACGAAGCGGCGCGCCGCGCCGCGCTGCCCGACGATGCGTTCCTGCGCGAGCTCGGCAGCGCATTCGGCGAACGCATGGGCGACTTCGTCGCGATCGCGGGGCGCGCATCGTTCCCGCTCGGCCTGACCGCCGCGCAAACGCTCGTCAACGGCCGCGTCGCGATCGTCGGCAATGCCGCGCAAACCCTGCACCCCGTCGCGGGCCAGGGGCTCAACCTCGGGCTGCGCGATGCGCATACGCTCGTCGATACGCTGTCCGCGCAAGGCTTCGAAGCGATCGCACTCGCCACCTTCAACGCGCGCCGCGCACTCGACCGGCGCTTCACGATCGGCGCGACCGACACGCTGGCGCGCCTTTTCACGATCGACTCGGGCCCGCTCCCGCTGCTGCGCGGCGCCGCGCTCACCGCGCTGGAGTTCGTGCCGCCGCTCAAGAAGGTGATCGCGCGCCAGATGATGTTCGGCCAGCGCAACTGACCCGCGGCGCGCACAGTCGCGCCGCTCAAACCGGGTCAAATCGGCGGGGCATGGGAATACGGTAAAATGCGCGTTTCCGTCCGCCCTTTCCCTCCCCGCGCCCGCCGCGGGCGGTGCCATTGCGATGCCCGTTATCGGTTCTCACGTATTGCGTAACAACCTGTTCGTCGCGCCGATGGCCGGCGTGACGGATCGTCCGTTCCGCCAGCTCTGCAAGCGGCTGGGAGCCGGTTACGCCGTGTCCGAGATGGTCGCGTCCAACGCCCAGCTGTGGAAAAGCGCGAAGACGATGCGGCGCGCGAACCACGAAGGCGAGGTGGAACCGATTGCGGTCCAGATCGCCGGCGCCGATCCGGCGATGATGGCCGAAGCAGCCCGCTACAACGTCGACAACGGCGCGCAGATCATCGACATCAACATGGGCTGCCCGGCGAAGAAGGTCTGCAACGTCGCGGCCGGCTCCGCGCTGCTGCAGAACGAGCCGCTCGTGCAGCGCATCGTCGAGGCCGTCGTCGCGGCGGTCGGCACGGGGCCCGATGCGGTGCCCGTCACGCTGAAGATCCGCACCGGCTGGGATCGCGAGCACAAGAACGCGATCACGGTCGCGCGCCTGGCCGAAGCCGCCGGCATCTCGATGCTCACCGTGCACGGCCGCACGCGCGCCGACCTGTACCGCGGCGACGCCGAATACGACACCATCGCCGCCGTGAAGGCGGCCGTGCGGATTCCGGTGGTCGCGAACGGCGACATCACGTCGCCTGCGAAGGCGAAGGCCGTGCTCGACGCCACCGGCGCCGACGCGCTGATGATCGGTCGTGCCGCGCAAGGTCGGCCGTGGCTGTTCCGTGAAATCGATCATTTCCTGCAAACCGGCGAGCTGCTGCCCCCGCCGCGGATCGACGAGATCCAGCACGTGATGAACGAACACCTGGAAGACCACTACGCTTTCTATGGTGAATTCACGGGAGTCCGTACTGCGCGCAAGCACATCGGCTGGTACACTCGCGGCCTTTCCGGTGCCAACGGGTTCCGGCACAGGATGAACACGCTCGATTCCACCCGCGAGCAGCTCGCCGCCGTCAATGCATTCTTCGAGGCGCAAAAGGCGCTGTCGGACCACCTCGTCTACGTCGATGACGAAGAGGAAAACGGCCAGGGCGAGTCGGACGACCATAACCAGTTAGCAGCATGAGCAAGCACAACATCGAACAATGTGTCCGCGAGAGCCTGGACGTGTATTTCCGGGATCTAGACGGCTCCAATCCGCACGACGTCTATGAAATGGTGATGTCCTGCGTCGAAAAGCCGATGCTCGAGGTCGTGCTCGTACAGGCAGGCGGCAACCAGTCGCTCGCCGCGGAGTACCTCGGCATCAATCGCAATACGCTGCGCAAGAAGCTGCAGCAGCACGGCCTGCTGTAGGCAGCCGTCCCGTCCCCGTTTCCCTGGCTATTGGTGGTTCCATCATGATCAAGCAAGCGCTCATTTCCGTTTCCGACAAGACCGGCATCGTCGACTTCGCGAAGTCGCTGTCCGACCTCGGCGTCAAGCTGCTGTCGACGGGCGGCACCGCGAAACTGCTCGCCGACGCGGGCCTGCCCGTGACCGAAGTGGCTGATTACACGGGCTTCCCGGAAATGCTCGATGGGCGCGTGAAGACGCTCCACCCGAAGGTGCACGGTGGCATCCTCGCCCGCCGCGACCTGCCCGAGCACATGCAGGCGCTGGAGCAGCACGGCATCCCGACGATCGACCTGCTCGTCGTGAACCTGTACCCGTTCGTCGCGACGATCGCGAAGGACGACTGCACGCTCGCCGACGCGATCGAGAACATCGACATCGGCGGCCCGACGATGCTGCGCTCGGCCGCGAAGAACCACCGCGACGTGACGGTCGTCGTCGATCCGGCCGACTACGCGGTCGTGCTCGATGAAATGAAGGCGAACGGCAATGCGGTCGGCTACGCGACCAACTTCCGCCTCGCGACGAAGGTGTTCGCGCACACCGCGCAATACGACGGCGCGATCACGAACTACCTGACGAGCCTGACCGACGAGCTGAAGCACGCATCGCGCAGCGCATACCCGGCCACGCTGAACCTGGCGTTCGACAAGGTGCAGGACCTGCGCTACGGCGAGAACCCGCACCAGAGCGCCGCGTTCTACCGCGACCTCGCGACGCCGGCCGGCGCGCTGGCGAACTACCGCCAGCTGCAAGGCAAGGAACTGTCGTACAACAACATTGCCGATTCCGACGCAGCGTGGGAATGCGTGAAGACGTTCGACGCACCGGCCTGCGTGATCATCAAGCATGCGAACCCGTGCGGCGTCGCAGTCGGCAACGATTCGGCCGACGCTTACGCGAAGGCGTTCCAGACCGACCCGACGTCGGCATTCGGCGGCATCATCGCGTTCAACCGCGAAGTGGACGAAGCGGCCGCCCAGGCTGTCGCGAAGCAGTTCGTCGAAGTGCTGATCGCACCGTCGTTCTCCGACGCCGCGAAGCAGGTGTTCGCCGCGAAGCAGAACGTGCGCCTGCTTGAAATCGCGCTCGGCGAAGGTCATAACGCATTCGACCTGAAGCGCGTGGGCGGCGGCCTGCTCGTGCAGTCGCTCGATTCGCGCAACGTGCAACCGAGCGAGCTGCGCGTCGTCACGAAACGCCAGCCGACCGCGAAGGAAATGGACGACCTGCTGTTCGCGTGGCGCGTCGCGAAGTACGTGAAGTCGAACGCGATCGTGTTCTGCGGCAACGGCATGACGCTCGGCGTCGGCGCCGGCCAGATGAGCCGCGTCGACTCGGCGCGCATCGCGAGCATCAAGGCGCAGAACGCCGGCCTCACGCTGGCCGGTTCGGCCGTGGCATCGGATGCGTTCTTCCCGTTCCGCGACGGCCTCGACGTCGTCGTGGCAGCCGGCGCGACCTGCGTGATCCAGCCGGGCGGCTCGATGCGCGACGACGAAGTGATCGCGGCGGCCGACGAGCACGGCATCGCGATGGTCCTGACGGGCGTACGCCACTTCCGTCACTGATCGCATGCGGCCCGCGCGGCCGTTGCACGACAACCCGGCGGCATCGCACCCGCCGGGTTTTTTATTGCACGGCGCCTTCGCGCACGACCGGGCGACCGGCTTGCCGCACCAATCGTTGTAGTATCGCTGCATCACGCCACTCTCCTCACTCATGCGAATTCTCGGCATCGACCCCGGCCTGCGCGTCACCGGCTTCGGCATCATCGACGTCAGCGGCCATCGGCTCGCGTATGTTGCGAGCGGCGTGATCCGCACGCCGACCGCCGACCTGGCCACCCGGCTCGGCACGATCTTCCAGGGCGTCTCGACCATCGTGCGCGAGCACGCACCCGACCAGGCCGCGATCGAAAAGGTGTTCGTCAACGTGAACCCGCAGTCGACGCTGCTGCTCGGCCAGGCGCGCGGCGCCGCGATCTGCGGCCTCGTCGCCGGCGGCCTGCCCGTCGCCGAATACACGGCGCTGCAGCTCAAGCAGGCGGTGGTCGGCTACGGCCGCGCGACCAAGACGCAGATGCAGGAAATGGTCACGCGACTGCTCAGCCTCTCCGGACAACCAGGCTCCGACGCGGCCGACGCGCTCGGCATGGCGATCTGCCACGCGCACGGCGGCAATACGCTCAGCACGCTCGGCGGCCTCGCGCCGGCGCTCGCGAAGAAAGGGCTGCGCGTGCGGCGCGGGCGGCTGGTCGGCTGACACCGGCGCGCATCGCGGCCCGGCACGTCGGCTCGACTGCGTTGGCCATCTTGCGCTGGCCACCTTGATCGCTTCACCCGCGCCCGACGCGCCCGCGACACGCGCCGCCCCGGCCTGATGGCCGATCCCGTCGGCATCGCGCCGCACGTGCGCTACACTCGCGCTTTCTTCCTCGCATCAAGCCATCCATGATCGGTCGCATCGCCGGCATCCTGCTCGAAAAGAACCCGCCCCACCTGCTCGTCGACTGCAACGGCGTCGGCTACGAAATCGACGTGCCGATGAGTACCTTCTACAACCTGCCGCAAACGGGCGAGCGCGTCGTGCTGCTCACGCAGCAGATCGTCCGCGAGGACGCGCACCTGCTGTACGGCTTCCTGACGCCGCAGGAGCGCACGACCTTCCGCGAGCTGCTGAAGATCACCGGCATCGGCGCGCGCATGGCGCTCGCCGTGCTGTCCGGCATGAGCGTGCAGGAACTCGCGCAGGCCGTGACGATGCAGGACGCCGCGCGCCTCACGCGCCTGCCCGGCATCGGCAAGAAAACGGCCGAACGCCTGCTGCTCGAACTGAAGGGCAAGCTCGGCGCCGATCTCGGTGCACTCGCCGGCGCCGCATCGCCGTCCGACCACGCGACCGACATCCTCAACGCGCTGCTCGCGCTCGGCTATTCCGAAAAGGAAGGCCTCGCCGCGATCAAGAACGTGCCGGCCGGCACCGGCGTATCCGAAGGCATCAAGCTCGCGTTGAAGGCGCTGTCGAAGGTGTAACGCCCGCATGACGCGCCGCCAACCGGTGCGTTGAAGCCAGTGTCGCGCAGCCGCGCGACGCTCGCCAGTCGGCCGTTCGGCCAGGTGGGCGGGACTGCGGCGCGCGGTACAATGGCCGCATGATTGAAACCGACAAACTCGCCACCGAGCAGCGGATCATCGCCGCCACGCCCACCTCGTCGCACGAGGAGGTGTTCGAACGTGCGCTGCGGCCGCGCCAGCTCGACGACTACGTCGGCCAGGAAAAGGTGCGCGGCCAGCTCGAGATCTTCATCGAAGCCGCCAAGCGCCGCTCCGAGCCGCTCGACCACGTGCTGCTGTTCGGGCCGCCGGGCCTCGGCAAGACGACGCTCGCGCACATCATCGCGCGGGAGATGGGCGTGAACCTGCGCCAGACGTCGGGCCCCGTACTCGAGCGCGCGGGCGATCTCGCCGCGCTGCTGACGAACCTTGAAGCGAACGACGTGCTGTTCATCGACGAGATCCACCGGCTGTCGCCGGTCGTCGAGGAAATCCTGTATCCGGCACTCGAGGATTACCAGATCGACATCATGATCGGCGAAGGCCCGGCCGCGCGCAGCGTGAAGCTCGACCTGCAGCCGTTCACGCTGGTCGGCGCCACCACCCGCGCCGGGATGCTGACCAACCCGCTGCGCGATCGTTTTGGGATCGTCGCACGCCTCGAGTTCTACGATGCCGATCAACTGTCGCGCATCGTGCGGCGCTCGGCATCGCTGCTGAACGCGCAGATCGATCCGAACGGCGCGCTCGAAATCGCGAAGCGCTCGCGCGGCACGCCGCGGATCGCGAACCGGCTGCTGCGCCGCGTGCGCGACTTCGCGGAAGTGAAGGCCGACGGCCAGATCACCGCGGCCGTCGCCGATGCCGCACTCGCGATGCTCGACGTCGATCCGGTCGGTTTCGACCTGATGGACCGCAAGCTGCTCGAGGCGATCCTGTACAAGTTCGACGGCGGCCCGGTCGGTATCGACAACCTCGCGGCGGCGATCGGCGAAGAGCGCGACACGATCGAGGACGTACTCGAGCCGTACCTGATCCAGCAGGGCTTCCTGCAGCGCACGCCGCGCGGGCGCGTCGCGACGCTGCTCACGTATCGCCACTTCGGGCTTTCCGTGCCCGACACCGGCCGCACCGAACGCGGCGAGTGGGATACCCCCGACGGGAAGTAACCCGCCGCCCGAGCCGCACCCGCCATGACGACGCCGCCCAGCTCCCGCCCCGCCGCACCCGCACCGGGCCCGCGCTGGGCCGAGCCGATCCGCAAGCGGCTCGTGGCCGGCGTCACGCACCTGACAGTGGGCGGTGGCGGCCCGTCGCTCGACCTCTCTTCGCCGCCGGGAGACCCCGGGCTGTTCGGTCCCGAGGCCGTCTGCTGGCGCGTGCATGCCGACTTCACGTCGATGATGACGGGCGGCATCGCCGCGCTGCTGCTGCAGGCGCTCCACCCGCTCGCGCTCGCGGGCGTCTGGGATCACTCGTCGTTCCGCACCGACATCCTCGGCCGCTTGCGACGCACCGCCACGTTCATCACCGGTACGACGTTCGGCAGTCGCGCGGACGCCCTCGCGCTGATCGAGCGCGTGAAATCGATCCACGCGCACATATCGGGCACCGCGCCGGACGGCCGCCCGTACCGGGCCGACGATCCGGCGTTGCTGACCTGGGTGCACGTCGCGGAAGTATCGAGTTTCCTCGCCGCGCACCTGCGCTATGTGAATCCCGCGCTGCCGGGCGAGTTGCAGGACCGCTACTACGCCGAAACGGCATTGGTCGCCGAACTGCTCGGCGCACACGAGGTGCCCCGTTCGCGTGCCGAGGTGGCCGCCTATCTCGCGCGCATGCAGCCCGAGCTCGAGGCCGGGCCGCGCACGTTCGACGTAATGTCCATCCTGCTGAACGTGCCGGTCGCCAAGCCCGTGCTGCGGCCGGCCGCGTCGCTGGTGATGCATGCGGGTATCGACCTGCTGCCGCCGTGGGCGCAGCGCATGCTCGGCGTGTCGGCGTTCGCGCCGCTGCGCCGCGCGGTGGTCCGGCCCGGCATCCGGGTCGTCGCGCCCGTGCTGCGCTGGGCGCTCGTGAACGGCGCGTCAAAGCGTGCACGCCGCCGCGCCGCTGCGACACCGCCCGACGGCACCCCGCCTGCCTGACGATTCGCTTCCTCTTATCATTTCAATTGACTGTCAAATACCTGTGTCAAGCTGACGGGCTTGCACCCGCGCACGGTCGCACGTGCCGTCCGTCCCGCTTGCTGTAACCCGCGCGGTGTCCCGCCCACCCGACCGACACCCGATGCCCGCGATGCCACGCCTGCCGATCCGTTTCGCCCTTGCCGCCAGCCTGTCCACCGTCTTCGCCCTCACCGCCTGCGGAGGCGACGATGTCGCCGCCGTCGCGCGTTCGGACGCGCAAACGCCTTCCGGCGGCACCCCGACCGCGCCGGCTCCCACGCCGCCCGCCACCGTCACGCCGCAACCGGGCAAGTGGAAGGCCGCTCGCGCCGGCGACCTGATCGACGTGACGCTCGGCGACCTCCATCCGACGCAGGGCGCGATCGGCTACGACCAGATCTACTACAAGCTCGGCCGCTACGAACTGCAGCCCGACAAGAAATTCGACGACTTCTGTGCGGACGAAGGCCTCGGCGGCGTCGCGTCGAGCGGCTACACGGCCAAGTCGACGCTGCGCGAGCCCGCGAGCTACACGTGCACGACGACCGACGCGAACGCCCGGGACCGCTCGGTGCTGAACCCGGTCGTGATCGGCCCGAACGGCGACGCGCTGTACCTGACCGACGGCCACCACGGCCTGTCGACCTACTACGAGACGCCCGACGGCGGCCCGGCGCTGCACGTGCACGTCGTCGTCAAGGACAATCTCAGCGACTACTCGAGCGACGCGTTCTGGCAGCAGATGCAGAGCCGCGGCTATCTGCGCCTCAAGAATGGCGAAGGCAAGGCGATCACGACCGCGCAACTGCCGACCGGGCTCGGCCTGAAACTCGGGATGACGAACGACCGCTACCGCTCGCTCGTCTATTTCACGCGCGACATCGGCTACAGCAAGCCCGCACAAGCCACCGACTACCTCGAGTTCTACTGGGCCGACTGGCTGCGCGCGCAACCGGACACGTTCACGCTCGCCGGCTATGACCTGACGCGCGCCGGCACAACCGACCCGGATCCGGCGAAGGCCGACACCGGCTACCTGAACGCGGTCTGGAATGCGTCGGCGCGCATGGTCGCGGCCACGGACCCGGTGATCGACGGCAAGACGGGCGCCGACCTCGGGCGCGCGGACACGATCAACGGCGGGAAGAAATACAACAAGGGGGAATTCGACAAGCTGCGCCAGCCGATCACGGCGGACAAGCCCGGCAAGATCGCGTACGCGCTCGACTACAAGACGCGCCACGCGCTGCCGCAGTGAGCAGCCGGCACCGCGCAGGAAGGAAGCCCTGACCGGCAATGCCGGACGGGGTATGCAGGCTCAGAGCACCTTGCGGTACCCGTCGTCGTCGCTCGTGGCGTCCAGGTGCGACACGTCGGCCCACTGCACGACCTGCGCGCGGCCATCGACGTAGTCGACGACGTTGATGCTCGTGTTGAGCAGCTGATAATTGCGCGGCGCCGACAGCTCGATGCCGTTCGCAAAACGATAGACACAGTCGAGCACGCCGCCATGCGCGACGCACGCGATCCGGCCACCCGGATGCTCGGCGACGATCGGTTCGAGCGCATGCAGCACGCGGTGGTAGAACTCGCGCTGCGACTCGCCGCCCTTCGGCGCGAAGCCGGGGTCGCGCGTCTGCCAGGCCGCGTACGCGTCGGGGAACAGCGTCTCGATCTCGGCGCTGTCGTGCCCCTGAAACTGCCCGTACGAGCGTTCGCGCAGCCCTTTCCGCAGCCGCGGCACAAGCCCGAGCGCGTCGGCGAACGGCTGCGCGGTCTGCTGCGCACGCATCAGGTCGCTCGAATAGATCGCGTCGAGCCGGGCACCGTCACGCGCGTCGCGTGCGAGCCGTGCGGCCAGCTTTTGCGCCTGCTCGAGGCCCGTTTCGGCGAGCGGGATGTCGATATGACCCTGGATGCGCTTGATGCGATTCCAGGCCGTCTCGCCGTGGCGGATGAAAAGAATCTGCGTGGTGGCCATCGCGGCGCGTCTCCGGGGAAGAATCAGGGCCGCACTTGCAGCCAGAATGTCACGGGGCCGTCGTTGACGAGCGACACCTGCATGTCGGCGCCGAACTCGCCCGTCTCGACGACCGGATGGCGCGCACGCGCGGCCGCCACGAAATAGTCGAACAGCCGCGCGCCTTCGTCGGGCGGCGCGGCCGGCGTGAAGCTCGGACGCAGCCCGCTGTTGGTATCGGCCGCCAGCGTGAACTGCGACACGAGCAACAGGCCGCCCGCGCGGCCCTCACCGTCGATATTCGACACCGGCAGGTTCATCTTGCCGGCGGCGTCGCTGAACACGCGGTAGCCGAGCATCTTCGCGAGCAGCTTGTCGGCCGCTGCGTCGGTGTCGCCGCGCTCCGCGCAGACCAGCGCGAGCAGGCCCGCGCCGATCTCACCGGTCGTGCGGTCGCCGACGCGCACGTCGGCGCGCTTCACGCGCTGGATCAGCGCGATCATGCGGTCAGCGTGACGCGTGCGAAGCGGCGCTTGCCGACCTGCACGACGAACTCGCCGGCTTCGACCTTCAGGCCCTTGTCCGACACGGTTGCGCCATCGATCTTCACGCCGCCCTGCTCGATGTTGCGCAGTGCCTCGCTCGTCGACGGCACGAGGCCGGCCTGCTTCAGCAGCTGGCCGATCGCGAGCGGCGCGCCTGCGAGCGTGACCGACGGGATGTCGTCCGGCACGCCGCCCTTCGCGCGGTGGTTGAAGTCCTCGAGCGCACGCTCGGCGTCGGCCTGCGAGTGGAAGCGCGCGACGATTTCCTGCGCGAGCAGCACCTTGAAGTCGCGCGGGTTGCGGCCGCCTTCGATCTCGCGCTTGAAGCCGGCGATCTCGTCCATCGGACGGAACGACAGCAGCTCGAAGTAACGCCACATCAGCGTGTCCGAGATGCTCATCAGCTTGCCGAACATGTCGTTCGGCTGCTCGCTGATGCCGACGTAGTTGCCCTTCGACTTCGACATCTTCTCGACGCCGTCGAGGCCTTCGAGCAGCGGCATCGTGAGAATGCACTGCTGCTCCTGGCCGTACTGCTTCTGCAGTTCGCGGCCGACCAGCAGGTTGAACTTCTGGTCGGTGCCGCCGAGCTCGAGGTCGGCGTTCAGCGCGACCGAGTCGTAGCCCTGCATCAGCGGGTACAGGAATTCGTGGATCGAGATCGGCACGCCGCCCTGGAAGCGCTTCGTGAAATCCTCGCGCTCGAGGATCCGCGCGACCGTGTAGCGCGATGCGAGCTTGATCATCCCGTCCGCGCCGAGCGGCATCGACCATTCGCTGTTGTAGCGGATTTCGGTCTTGTCGCGATCGAGCACGAGCGCGGCCTGCTCGAAGTAGGTCTTCGCGTTCGACTCGATCTGTTCGCGCGTGAGCGGCGGGCGCGTCGCGTTGCGGCCCGACGGATCGCCGATCAGCGACGTGAAATCGCCGATCAGGAAGATGACCGTGTGGCCGAGGTCCTGCAGCTGACGCATCTTGTTCAGCACGACCGTATGGCCGATGTGGATGTCAGGCGCCGTCGGGTCGAGGCCGAGCTTGATGCGAAGCGGCGTGCCCGTCGCCGCGCTGCGTGCGAGCTTCTGCGCGAACTCTTCCTCGACCAGCAGCTCGTCGACGCCGCGCTTCGTGACGGCGAGCGCATGCCGGACTTCGTCGGTGATCGGGAAAACAGGCTTGGAACTGGGTTCGGTGCTCATCGGTGCCAGGAAGAATGTCGCAAAAACAGGGATTTTCCCATAACTTGCGCGCCCATCGCTTAACGGCGCGTCACGTTGCGCGGATAATCGGGCGCAAGGCGCGCGGCACCGGCCCGCGCCGCACGATCCAGGAGAACCCAACGTGCCGCAACGACAGCCGCAAAATGCCCATCCGGCCGACGGCATCTACTTCGGGCTGATGTCGGGAACCAGCATGGACGGCGTCGATGGTGTCGCCGTGCGTTTCGAGGCCGGCCGTGCGCCGGTCGTGCTCGCGGAAGCGTTCGTCGGCTTCGCGCAATCGCTGCGCGACGCGCTGTTCGCGCTGCAGCAGCCCGGCCACGATGAAATCGACCGCGAATCGCTCGCGGCGAACGCGCTGGTCGCGCGCTACGCGGTGTGCTGCCACGAATTGCAGCGCACGGCCGGGCTGTCGCGCGACGAGATCCGCGCGATCGGCGTGCACGGCCAGACCGTGCGCCATCGCCCCGAGCGCGGCTATACGCGGCAGATCAACAACCCGGCGCTGCTCGCCGAGCTGACCCAGCTCGATGTGATCGCCGATTTCCGCAGCCGCGACGTCGCCGCGGGCGGCCATGGCGCGCCGCTCGCGCCGGCCTTCCATGCGACGGTGTTCGGCGCGCCGGGCGAAACGCGCGTCGTCTGCAATCTCGGCGGGATCAGCAACATCACGATCCTGCCCGGCGAAGGCGGCGACGTGCGCGGCTTCGACTGCGGCCCCGCGAACGCGCTGCTCGACGAATGGGCGACCCGCCATCTCGGCAAGCCGTACGACGACGGCGGCAAGTTCGCCGCGCGCGGCACCGTCCACGCGCCGCTGCTCGACGCGCTGCTCGACGAGCCGTATTTCGCCGCGCCGCCGCCGAAAAGCACCGGGCGCGACCTGTTCAATCCCGCATGGCTCGACGCAAAGCTCGCCGCGTTCGCGCAGGTCACGCCGGCGGACGTGCAGGCGACCCTTACCGCGCTCACGGCCGTGTCGGTCGCACGCGAGATCGCGCAGCACGCAGCGGGCTGCAAGGCCGTGTTCGTCTGCGGTGGCGGCGCACGCAATCCGGTGCTGCTCGGCGCCCTCCGGAACGCACTGCGCGAGGCCGGCGTGCCGGCCACGGTCGATACGACGGCCGCGCTCGGCGTGCCGCCGCAGCAGGTCGAGGCGCTCGCATTCGCGTGGCTCGCGTACCGCTTCACCGCGCGTCAGCCCGGCAATCTCGCGACGGTCACGGGCGCAGCCGGCAATCGCGTGCTGGGCGCGCTCTATCCGCGCTGATGCGGCGCCTGCCGCACGGCGGGCGCCGCATCGCCATGGCGAACGGGCATAAAAAACGGGGCATGATGCCCCGTTTTTCATTCCGGCGAACCGGATCGGATCTGTCGTGTGCTCAGACCGAGAACGACGAGCCGCACCCGCAGGTGGTGCTCGCGTTCGGGTTCTTGATCACGAACTGGGCGCCGTTGAGGTCGTCCTTGTAGTCGATCTCGGCGCCGACCAGGTACTGGTAGCTCATCGAGTCGATCAGGAGCTGGACGCCGTTCTTGTTCATCACGGTGTCGTCCTCGTTGACTTCCTCGTCGAACGTGAAGCCATACTGGAAGCCGGAGCAGCCGCCACCCTGCACGAACACGCGCAGCTTCAGGTCGGGATTGCCCTCTTCGTCGATCAGTTGCTTGACCTTGTCGGCTGCGGCGTCGGTGAAGACGAACGGAACCGGCATTTCGGCCGTCGTTGCTGCGGATTCGGTAACAGCGTTCATTGCGAACTCTCCAAAAAGCTTTAGCCGCTATTGTAGGGCCGATCAGAAGATCGTGCTGAAGTCCATGAAATCAATAGGTTCTTGTCGATTTCATCAAACACGCCCGCGCGGGCCGCGGCAGCACGCGCCTGGAAGCGGACATAAAAAAACCGCCAGCGCGAACGCTGGCGGTTTTTCCGGCGGACGCCGCCCGGGAGCGGCGAGGCCATGAAGCGGAATTAACGCTTCGAGAACTGCTTTGCGCGACGTGCCTTGCGCAGACCAACCTTCTTACGCTCGACTTCACGTGCATCGCGCGTGACGAAGCCTGCGTTCGACAGCGACGGCTTCAGCGTCGCATCGTAGTCGATCAGTGCACGGGTGATGCCGTGGCGCACTGCACCTGCCTGACCCGTTTCGCCGCCGCCGTTGACGTTGACCTTGATGTCGAACGTCTGGCCGTGGTTCGTGAGTTCCAGCGGTTGACGCACGATCATCAGCGACGTTTCACGCGAGAAGTAGTCAGCGATGGGCTTGCCGTTGACGATGATGTCGCCCTTGCCAGCCTTGATGAAGACACGTGCGACTGCGCTCTTGCGGCGGCCCGTACCGTAGTTCCAGTTACCGATCATGTGGGCTCCCCTTAGATCTCGAGCGCCTTCGGCTGTTGCGCCGAATGCGGATGCGTAGCTTCAGCGTAGACCTTCAGCTTCTTGATCATCGCGTAGCCGAGCGGGCCCTTCGGCAGCATGCCCTTGACCGCTTTCTCGAGCGCGCGGCCCGGGAAGCGTTCTTGCATCTTGCCGAACGTCGTTTCATAGATGCCGCCCGGGTAGCCCGAGTGACGGTAGTACTTCTTGTCCAGAGTCTTGTTGCCCGTGACCTTCAACTTGCTTGCGTTGATGATGATGATGAAATCACCAGTGTCGACGTGCGGGGTGAACTCAGGCTTGTGCTTGCCGCGCAGACGGCGTGCCACTTCGCTGGCAACACGGCCGAGAACCTTATCCGTCGCGTCAATCACGTACCATTCGCGCGTCACCTCATGGGCTTTTGCGGAAAACGTCTTCATGATCGATCCAAAAAAATTGCTTTGCCCGATGTGTTCTTCCTGCTTGTCTGTGTGCGCTTCGAGGCGCGGTGCAGGCTCTCCCTGTTCTTTTTCCGTGGGCATGAATGCGGAAAAGCCCTGAATTATAAAGGAAATACGGCAACGCGGTCAAAGGGAATCCACTTCCCGTGTCCACGGCGGCCGAAATGGGCCAAAATCCGTTCGTGCCCCGACAAATCAGGCGAACCGAGCGCCCGGGGAGGCACCCATCGACGCGCGGCACATGACCATCCCGCGCCAGACCGGCCGAATCTGGAAAACAACAAACAAGCATGATGAATCAACGACTTACGCCCTTCCTTGCGGCCGCACTGCTGGCCGCCGCGGCGCCTGCCGTCGCCGCCCGCACCGACTGCGAAGCCAAGCTCGACGCACTCGATACGCGCATTACCGAAGCCCGCGCCGCCCATGCCGAGGATCGCGTCGCCCGCCTGCGCGCGGTGCGCGAACGCGTCCGTCACTTCTGCGCACGCGGGCACGGCCATGCGTCGGCTGTCCACGCGCCGGCACCTGACACACGCACGCCCGGCACGGCGCCCGCCGCAACCGCGCAGCCGGCCGCCAAGCAACCGGCGTAACGATGCCGGGGCGCGCAAGCCGCGCGCCGATGTTTGCATGGGACGAAAAAAAGCCCGAACGGCTGGTTCGGGCTTAATCCACCATAGGAGGAGGGTGGAGGAGACATTCGGAGGTTGCCGCAGCGCGACAACCAATGAGGCTCATTATACGAATGCGTCGCCGACTTCACAAGAAAATTTGCATTACGAAATCAAACACCATAATGCGGAATTTTTCGCGTCGCGTTTGAAAAATTCGCTTTTCCCTTTTAAATCAAACACCTGATCCCGTCGGACAGGCGCGAAGACACCCTGCTTCTAGAGCAAAACCCCTAAATCCGAGCGGGAAATGGCCGTCCGGCGCGCCCCTCGCGCGGCTCCGGCATTGCGCGTCGTGCAGCGCATCAGCCGTCCGTTGCGCAGCGGGCTACAATGCCGGATCGAATCCGAATCAGGCAACGCTGGAGTGCAAGCATGGAATGCAAAGTAAGCTGGATGGGCCAGGACGGCATGGCGTTTTCCGCCGAGACCGGCAGCGGCCACCTCGTCACGATGGACGGCGCGCCCGAAGGCGGTGGCCACAACCTCGCGCCGCGCCCGATGGAAATGGTGCTGCTCGGTACCGGCGGCTGCACGGCCTATGACGTCGTGCTGATCCTGAAGAAGAGCCGCCAGGAAGTCAGCGGCTGCTCGGTCACGCTGAAGGCCGAGCGCGCGAGCGAAGATCCGAAAGTGTTTACGAAGGTGCACTTCCACTTCACCGTCACCGGGCGCAACCTGAACCCGTCCACGGTCGAACGCGCGATCAACCTGTCGCACGACAAGTATTGCTCCGCGTCGATCATGATCGCGAAGACGGCCGAACTCACGCATTCGTTCGACATCGTCGCCGGCTGAACGCACGGCGAGCGCGCATGAAAAAAGGGCCGGCGCTCCGTGAGGAGACGCCGGCCCTTTCGCATTCGAACGGCAAAGCAGGCCGATAAGCCGGATTCTGTGCACGCTGCACGCCGAAGCGCACAACGCGTGGCAGCCATTCCTCTAGGCGCGCCATTGCTGACGCGCTCAAGCTTCCTACCCGCAGACGAGACGGGGGCCCCGTCCTGCATCCGAAAATGCGCGCCTGCCTACTTGGAATTGCTCCGGGTGGAGGTTACCGTGCCGGCGAACGTCGCCGTCGCCGCGGTGCGCTCTTACCGCACCGTTTCACCCTTACCTGATCCCGGCTTACGCCGGGCCATCGGCGGTTTGCTTTCTGTTGCCCTGTTCCGCGTGTCGCCACGGATGGCCGTTAGCCATCACCCTGCCCTGTGGAGTCCGGACTTTCCTCGCCCCCGCGCGCCCGAAGGCGGCGAGGCCGCGACTGCCTGGCCTGCTTTGCGACGCGCATTCTAGCACTGCGCGCCGCAGGCCGCATGCGGCCGGGTTCGTGCGACGGCGCGGTGGCTCATGCCAGCTTCCAGCCGATCGTCTCGCCGCCGCGCAGCGGCACGACGGGCGTATCGCCCGCGAAGATCTCGCGCGGCAGTTCCCATGCCTCGCGACGCAGCGTGACCGTCTCGGCGCTGCGCGGCAGCCCGTAGAAGTCGGCGCCGAAGAAGCTCGCGAAGCCTTCCAGCTTGTCGAGCGCGCCGGCTGTGTCGAATGCTTCCGCGTACAGTTCGAGCGCGTGCAGCGCCGTGTAGCAGCCCGCGCAGCCGCACGCGGTTTCCTTCGCGTCGCGCGCATGCGGCGCGCTGTCGGTGCCGAGGAAAAAGCGCGGGTTGCCCGACGTCGCGGCTTCGACCAGTGCGACGCGATGCGTCTCGCGCTTCAGCACCGGCAGGCAGTAGTAGTGCGGGCGAATCCCGCCGACGAACAGCGCGTTGCGGTTGTACAGCAGGTGATGCGCGGTGATCGTCGCGCCGAGCAGGCCGGGCGCCGCGTCCGCGTCGCGCACGTAGTCGGCCGCGTCCTTCGTCGTGATGTGTTCGAACACCACCTTCAGGCCCGGGAAATCACGACGCAGCGGCGTCATCACGCGGTCGATGAAGACCTTCTCACGGTCGAACAGGTCGATCGACGCATCGGTCACCTCGCCGTGCACGAGCAGCGGCATGCCGGTTTCCTGCATCGCCTCGAGCGTCTTCGCGCATTTCGCGAGATCGGTGACGCCGTGGTCGGAGTTCGTCGTCGCACCGGCCGGATACAGCTTCACGCCATGCACGAAGCCGCTTTCGCGCGCGCGGCGAATCTCGTCGGGCGGCGTGTTGTCGGTCAGGTACAGCGTCATCAGCGGTTCGAACGTCATCCCGGCCGGCAGCGCGGCGAGGATGCGCTCGCGATAGGCCTGCGCCTGCGCGGTGGTCGTCACCGGCGGCTTCAGGTTCGGCATGACGATCGCGCGGCCGAACTGGCGCGCGGTGTGCGGCAGCACGGCGGCCAGCATGTCGCCGTCTCGCAGGTGCAGGTGCCAGTCGTCGGGACGGGCGAGCGAGAGCGTCGCCGGGGAGGAAGCGTTCGAGGCAGTCATAGGAGGCGTCGTGAGGAACGGGCTGGCCATCGGCGGGGCCGGAACGCGCGTGCGCGGGCCGACTGACGGCAAACCGCAACACGGGGCCTTCGGCCGGCGGAATCCGCTTTTTACCGCTCAGGGCTCGGTGATATGCTAGAAGCCGCATTGTACCGGGGTTCGCCCGGTTCGTTACCCCCCCGCCTCAGCCTGCTGCCCCAAGTAAAATGTGCCAACTCTTAGGAATGAACTGCGCCGCGCCGACGGACGTCACATTCTCCTTCACAGGTTTCGCGGCCCGGGGCGGGCTCACCGATCACCATGCCGACGGCTGGGGCATCGCGTTCTTCGAAGACAAGGCCTGCCGCCTGTTCATCGATCACCAGGCCTCGGCCACGTCGCCGATCGCCGAAATGGTGAAGCGCTACCCGATCAAGTCCAAGAACACGATCGCGCACATCCGCAAGGCGACGCAAGGCCACATCCTGCTCGAGAACAGCCATCCGTTCATGCGCGAGCTGTGGGGCCGGCACTGGATCTTCGCGCACAACGGCGACCTGCAGGACTACGCACCTGACATGGACGGCAGCGTCTATCATCCGGTCGGCACGACCGACAGCGAGCAGGCGTTCTGCGTGCTGATGCAGGGGCTGCGCGAAGCGTTCCCCGGGGCGCAGCCGCCGTTGCCCGAACTGTTCGAGCGCGTCGGCGAGTTGACGCGCGGCATCACCGATCACGGCGTGTTCAACTTCCTGATGTCGAACGGCCAGGCGCTGTTCGCGCATTGCTCGACGCGGCTGCACTACCTCGTGCGGCGCTGGCCGTTCTCGACCGCGCACCTCGTCGACGAAGACCTGTCGATCGACTTCGCGAAATACACGACGCCCGAGGATCGCGTCGCGGTGATCGCGACCCAGCCGCTCACCGACAATGAAGTCTGGACCGCGTTCGAGCCGGGCGAGCTGATCATGTTCCAGTGCGGCGACGTCGCCGCGCGGATGCGGATCCCGGTGCCGGAACGCGTGCTCGAGAAGCTGCGCAATCCGGCGCTCGACGCGTCGGCATCGGCGCCGCGCGACACGCGCGAGGTGCTCGCCACCGCCGCCGAAGTCGATTCGGACGACGCGATCGACTTCTGAGCGTCCGGCGCGCCAGCGCCCTCCTCCGTTCACCTTTTCGCCGCTGCACGGCGAGTCGATGGCCGCCCGCCGCGTCCGATCGCGGCGAGCGCTTCGTGCTCAAACGATTCATTAACGCTCATTGTCGGAACAAATCGCTCACCCGAGCACCGACTGCGTTTCATCCGGACCGCAGTCCGGCATATCGAAGCGGCGCCGCACCACACTTTTCAGAGTTAATTTATTTTCAATAGAAAATAAATTAAAAACCAAAATGCGGCATCGATTTTCAGATAATCCGGCAACCGCATTTTAACGCACCCATCCGGCGCAAACCGTGCGCCACGCCACTGAGCCGGCAATCTCTGATTCGCATCGCTCAAATCCACCAATCCCTTATACAGCAAGGCTTTCAGTTCGATTCATCACACAATCAAAAAATATACGATGAAAACAGCATGATTGCCGCATTTGTTAGCTTCCCGACAATCGATCGCTCGCCCGATCAATAGACTCCGCCCATCCTCGGTGTAACGAATTGCGATTCGCGGAGAAACGGCCACGGCCGCCTCACCCCCATTCACGCCATTCTCCACCGCGGATTGCGATTTCACTGCGCCGCGGTGAAAACCACATCAAAACAAGAGAGAGGGGCTTGTCGTGAATCATTCATTTCGATCGATATGGAACGAGACCATCGGTTGCTGGGTCCCGGTTGCGGAAACGGCACGGGCGCGCGGCAAGCGTTCGGGTAGCGCTTCCTGCGCGAGCCGCCGCGCCGCACACGCGGCAACGCCCCGGACATCGCTTCGCATCGTCGCATTCGGCGCGTTGCTGGCCGCGCTGTCGGCCGGTTCCGCGCATGCCTCGACCTGCGGCGGCGGCACGGCCGTCGCGAACGGCGGCACGTGCGCGCCCGGCAGCTTCAGCCCGACCGTCAACGACAACCTGGCAGGCTCCGCCACCGTCTCAGGCGGCGACACCATCGGCGTGTCGGGCGCATGGACCGGCGCCGGCGGCGACCCGGGCTACACGCTCACGCCGATCGGCAGCACGACCATCGTGTCGGGCAACCCGAACCAGCCGCTGCTGTCGCTCGGCGGCAAGACGCACAGCGTCAGCACGCCCGACTCGATCACCGGCACCCGTACGTCGGTCGCGACCTACGACTCGTCCGCGTTCGCCGCGTCGACGGCCGGCGCGACCCAGGTGCCCGTCTACCACGACGTGAACGGCGATCAGTACGTGAACACGCGCATCGGCACCGTCACCGCCACCGGCGGCACGCTCAACGTGTCGATCGGCAATGCGGCGAACGCGCCCGATGCAGCCGGCAACGCGATCGAGATGGCCGCGAAGCAGACCGACCTGACCTTCGCGGACGGCACGGGCGCCGCGAAGAGCACCGTCACCTGGAACTCGCGCAACCAGGTCCGCTTCACCACGGGCGACTATCTTGCGGACGGCGGCGCCGTCGGCAGCCACCAGCTCGACGTGCCGGCCTACGCGGGCACCTTCACCGCGTTCGACGGCAGCACGTGGAAGGTCACCGACGCCGCATCGCTCGCCGCGTACAACGACTTTCTCGTGCGCTCGGTGCAAAGCGGCGCGCTCGGCTCGCAGGCCGCCTACGACAGCGCGTTCAGCCAGGCCGTCACGTTCTCGCAGCAATCCTTCCAGTATCAGAACACCGTTTCCGCGGGCGACAAGAACACGCTGCCGATCGATCACCTGTCGGCAATGCACGGCACGGGTGCGAACGCGACGCTGCAGATCGGCAAGGACGGCCAGATCGACTTCCGCGGCGTCAACACGATCGACTCGAGCTCGGCCGTCCTCGCGGAAAATGGCGCGCACTTCGTCAACGACGGGCGCCTGTCGGGCGACTTCACGCTGGTGCGCCTGCTGAGCGGGGCAAGCGGCGTCAACAACGGCGTGATCTCGTCCGGGTACGCGTCCGGCGACGACTTCGACACGAGCGGCAGCACGCCGCCAAACAACTTCAACTACCACGCGTACACCGAAGGCAACGGCGTATTTGCGAACGGCACGGGCACGTCGTTCGTCAACCACGGCGTGATGAACGTCGGCGCGTGGACGCTCGACGGCAACCAGCCGGCCCTGCAGAACTACGCGGTCGCCGTGACAGGCGGCGCGACGGCATCGAACGCCGGCACGATCAACGTCGGCGTCAACGCGACGACGCTCGACAGCCAGGTGATCGGCGGCCTCGTCGCCGGCGGCAGCTTCACGAACGAAGCCGGCGGCACGATCTACGTCGGCCGCTCGGCACAGTACGCACCCGGCGGAACGACGAACGACGTCGCGCTCGCGGCGCACGCGTACGGCATCCTGCTCGGTGCATCGGGCACCGCGAGCAACCTCGGCACGATCGTGATCGGCTCGCAGACGCAGAACGGCGCCGCGCTGGCGAGCATCGGCTCAACCTCCGGCACGCTGACCAATGCGGGTGCGATCGTCGTCAACGGCGCGGCGTCCGGCACGCCGCTCGCCAACGTCGGCATGCTCGCGGCCAACACGGCCGCGACCGTGACCAACACCGGCACCATCACGCTGAATGGCGTCAACGGCATCGGCATCATGGCCGTCGGCACCGGTGCGCAGGCAACGTCCGCCCTGTCGAGCGGCACGATCAACGTCGCCGGCGGCCTCGATCCCGCCTCGGGCACGCGCAACTATGGCGTGTGGGCCGAAGGGCCGCGCGCCACGGCCACGCTCGACGGCGCGCTCAACCTGACGGGCACCGGCGCGATCGGCGTGCATGCACGCTCGGGCGCGACGATCAACGTCGGCGCCAATGCCGTGCCGGCCTTCATGTCGGGCACCCACCAGATCGGCTTCTACGCGTATGGCGCGGGCTCGAAGATCAACGTCGCCGCGCAGCACCTCAGCGTCGACACCGACGATTCGACGCTGTTCCGCGTCGCGGGCGGCGCGGCCTACACGGGCACGTCGACGGCCGGCGCGCTGACGACCGACGTCAACGGCCAGCGCGCGCACGGCGTGCTCGCGACCGACGCCGGCACCGTGCTGTCGACCGGCAACGCGATCTACAACGTCAACGGCGCCAACGGCATCGCGATCGCGGTCGAAGGCGGTGCGCAAGGCACGATCGACGCGGGCGCGACGATCAACCTGAACGCGGCCGGTGCGATCGCTGGGGTCGTCGACGGGCAGGCGCATGATCTCGCCGGCGCGAACGCCGGTGGCCCGGTCGCCACGACGCTCACCAACCACGCCGCCGTCACGTCATCGACGGCCGGCGTGACCGGCTTCGTCGCGCAGAACCTCGGCACGCTCGAGAACCGCGACACGGTGCTGCTGACGGGCGCCGGCTCGACCGGCGTCGTGATCGGCACGCTCGGCACGGTGAACAACGCGTCGACGATCCGCGTATCCGACGGCACCGGTGCGCTCGTCCAGGGTGCGTCGGCGACGCTCGCCAACACCGGTTCGATCGAAGCCGACGACGGCATCGCGGGCGTCCACCTGACGGGCACCGGCGCATCGGTCGCGCTGTCGGGCGCCGGCACCGTGATCGCGAGCGGCAGCGCCGACGGCGTGCTGATCGACTCGACCGTGACGGGCGGCGGGCTCGCGGCCGGCGCGACGTCGATCGCGGTCGGCGGCTCGGGCAAGGGGATCGACAACCAGGGGACGAACGCGACGATCGCGCTGGCCGGCACGCAGATCGGCACGACCGGCGGCGGCGCCGACGGCGTGTCGTCGACGGGCGCCGGCGCACGCATCGCGACCGATGCGGCGACCGTCGTCAGGACCACCGGCGACAACGCACGCGGCTTCTTCGTGTCGGGGGCGGATTCGACGCTGGCGGCCAACGGCACGACCGTCGCGACGACCGGCGCGGGTTCGGCCGCGATCGTGACGACCGGCGGCGCGACCGCGCTGCTGTCGGGTGCGACGATCACCACGTCGGGCGCGACGTCCGACGGCCTCGTCGCGCGGAACGGCGGCCGCATCGGCGATACGGGCTCGACGATCGCCAGCGCCGCCGGCAACGGCGCCACCGTCGACAGCGGCGGCGTGCTCGCGATGACCGGCACGACGCTCAAGGGTGCGACGGCCGGCGTGCTGACGTCCGATACGCTCGCAAACGGTGCGACGAGCTCGGTGCTCGTCGACGGCGGCAGCGTCACGTCCGTCACCGGGCCGGCTTTCGCCGCGCGCGGCGGCACGGCCGACATCGCCGTGCGCAACGGCACGGTCGTGACGGCCGGCAACGGCACGCTGCTCGACCTGTCGAACGGCAGCCACGCCACCTTCACCGCATCGGCCGTGAACCTGGCGGGCGACATCGTCTCCGACGCATCGAGCACCGGCAACGTGTTCCTCTCGAACGGCACGACGCTGACCGGCAAGATCGATCCGGTCGCACTAACCGTCGACCCCACCAGCACGTGGCGCATGACGGGCAGCTCGGTGCTGGGCAGCCTGAACAACGCGGGCCTCGTCGCATTCGCCGCACCGACCGGTTCGCCGACGCTCGCGGGCAGCTACAAGACGCTGACGACCGGCAACTACGTCGGCAACGGCGGCACGATCGCGCTCAACACGTTCCTCGGCGCCGACGCGTCGCCGACCGATCGGGTGATCGTGAACGGCGGCGCCGCGAGCGGCACGACGGGCCTGAAGATCGCCAACACGGCCGGCACCGGCGCGCAGACGAAGGGCGACGGGATTCCGGTGGTCGTCACGGCCAACGGCGGCACGACCACCGCGTCGGCGTTCCAGCTCGCGGGCCCTGTGCAGGCGGGCGCGTACGAATACCGGCTCTATCGCGGCGGGCAAGGCGACGCGAACGGCTGGTACCTGCGCTCGCAACTCGATCCGTCGGACCCCGGCGACCCGATCCACCCGTCCGGCGGCGGTGACGGCGGCAACAACGGGAATGGCAGCGGTGGCACGCTCGCGTATCGCCCTGGCGTGTCGGGCTATGCCCTCACGCCGCTGCTCAACGCCGACTACGGCTTCTCCACGCTGGGCAAGCTGCACGAGCGCGTCGGCGACATCTACAACCTCGAAAAGCAGCAGCCCGGCAATCGCGACGGCGTGTGGGGACGCATCGGCGGCCAGAGTCTCGACGCGAACGCGGGCCGCTTCGCGGCCGACGAGCGCACGTTCTTCGCGCAGTTCGGCAAGGACTGGACGCTCGACCAGGCGCCGAACGGCGGCGGCAGCACGCATGCGGGCGTGACGGCCAGCATCGGCGTGTCGAACGCGAGCTTCAGCGACATGGCGCGCGCCGCTACGGCCAACCTGTCGACGTCGACGGGCTCGGTCGAGATGCACGCGCAAAGCATCGGCGGCTACTGGACCCGGTACCTGTCCGACGGCACCTACTTCGACAGCGTCGGTCAGGTCACGCACTACGGCAACCGCTATCGCGACAGCTACGGCAACGAGGCGTCGCAGAACGGCTTCGGCATCGCGCTGTCGCAGGAAGTCGGCAAGCCGTTCGCGATCGGCGCGCTGCCGGTCGCGGTCGAGCCGCAGGCGCAGCTCATGTACCAGTACCTGAAGCTGAACGGGTTCAACGACACCGTCTCGGCAGTATCGGGTACGACGACGAACGCGCTGCGCGGCCGCGTCGGCGTGCGCATCTTCCGGCCGAACCTCCAGTCGGATTCGGGCGGCGGCGCCGCCACGCCGTACTTCACGGCCGACGTGCTGCACGACTTCGTGTCGCCGGGCCAGACCGTCGTCGGCGGCACGCCGTTCGCGACGCATCTCGGCCGCACGTGGTACGAACTCGGCGTCGGCGTGACCGCGGGCTTCGGCAAGTCGGGCGAGCTGTACGCGAACGCGAAGATCGCGCGCAACATCGGCGGCGACTACCGGCGCGGCATCGTCGGGCAGGTCGGCTACCGCTACAGCTGGTAACGGCGCTTACCCACGTAACGGCGGACGAAAAAAAACCGCCCGGCGCTCGGCCGGGCGGTTTTCGTATCGGCGCACCTGCAGCGCCGACGCGCGCGAACGCTCAGTGCAGGATCTTCGCGAGGAAGTCCTTCGCGCGTTCCGATTTCGGATTCGAGAAGAAATCGTCCTTGCGGTCGTCCTCGACGATCGCGCCCTTGTCCATGAAGATCACGCGATGGGCGACCTTCTTCGCGAAGCCCATCTCGTGCGTGACGACCATCATCGTCATCCCTTCCTGCGCGAGTTCGACCATCACGTCGAGCACTTCGTTGATCATCTCGGGGTCGAGCGCGGACGTCGGCTCGTCGAACAGCATCGCGATCGGGTCCATCGACAACGCACGCGCGATCGCGACACGCTGCTGCTGGCCGCCCGACAGCTGGCCCGGGAACTTGTGCGCATGCGCCTTCAGGCCGACGCGGTCGAGCAGCTTCATGCCCTTCTCGTTCGCCTCGTCCTTGCCGCGGCCGAGCACCTTGACCTGCGCGAGCGTCAGGTTCTCGGTAATCGACAGGTGCGGGAACAGCTCGAAATGCTGGAACACCATCCCGACCTTCGAGCGCAGCTTCGACAGGTTCGTCTTCTTGTCGCCGACCGACTGGCCGTTCACGAGGATCTCGCCCTGCTGGAACGGCTCGAGGCCGTTCACGGTCTTGATCAGCGTGGATTTACCCGAGCCCGACGGGCCGCACACGACGACCACTTCACCTTTCTTGACCTCGGTCGTGCAGTCGGTGAGAACCTGAAACTGGCCGTACCACTTCGAAACGTTCTTGATGGAAATCATCTTGTGACCTTTTTCTGGAGACCCTTGACGAGTGCGGACGCCAACGAGCAAATCACGAAATAGCATGCGCCGGCGAACAGGACCATCTCGACGGTCGTGCCGTCGCGATCGCCGATGTTGGCCGCCGTGCGGAAGAAGTCCGCGAGACTGATCACGTACACGAGCGACGTATCCTGGAACAGGACGATCGCCTGCGTGAGCAGCAGCGGCACCATCGCGCGGAACGCCTGCGGCAGGATCACGAGGCGCATCGCCTGCGCGTAGTTCATGCCGAGCGCGAACGCGGCGTTCACCTGCCCGCGCGGCACCGACTGGATGCCGGCGCGGATGATCTCGGAATAATACGCGGCTTCGAACAGCGAGAACGCGACCATCGCCGATGCGAGGCGGATGTCGATCGTCGGCGACAACCCGAGCACGCCCTGCAGCAGCTGCGGCACGATCAGGAAGAACCACAACAGCACCATCACGAGCGGGATCGAACGGAACACCGTCACGTACGCTTTCGCGAACCACGCGAGCGGCGTCACGCCGGACAGCCGCAGCAGCGCGAGCAGCGTGCCCCAGACGATCCCGACCACGATCGCGATCAGCGTGATCTGGAACGTGACGACCGCCCCCGTCCACAGCGTCGGCAGCGCGCCGGGAATACTACTCCAGTCGAACTGATGCATCACTTGCCTCCGATATAGCCGGGCAGCCGCGTACGGCCTTCGATCCAGCGCATGAACGCCATCACGACGAGGTTGATGATCACGTAGGCGAGCGTCACCGCGATGAACGATTCATACGTCTGCGCGGTGTAGTCGACGAGCTGGCGCGCCTGCGCGGACAGGTCGAGCAGGCCGATCGTCGACGCGACGGCGGAGTTCTTGAAGATGTTCAGGAATTCCGACGTGAGCGGCGGCACGATGATCCGGTACGCAACGGGCAGCAGCACGTAGCGGTACGTCTGCCATTGCGTGAAGCCCATCGCGAGACCGGCGGCGCGCTGGCCCTTCGGCAGCGCGTTGATCCCCGAGCGCACCTGTTCGCACACACGCGCGCCCGTGAACAGGCCGAGACAGATGATCGACGCGGTAAAGAACTGCGTGGCGGGCGGCAACTGCTTGATCCAGGTGCCGATCGATGCGGGCAGCAGTTCCGGTATCACGAGATACCAGATGAAGAACTGCACGATCAGCGGAATGTTCCGGAAGATCGACACGTACACGGTACCGATCGCGGACAGCCATTTGTTCGGCACGGTGCGCAGCACGCCGAACAGCGAACCGACGATCAGCGCGATGACCCAGGCGACGAGCGACACTTCGATGGTCACCCAGAAGCCGGACATCAGCCATCCGAAATAAGTCGTCGGCTCGCCGGTCGAGACGGGGCTCAGGAAGATGCCCCAGTTCCAGTGGTAAGACATGGGCAAGACTCCAGCAAAAAGAGACGGAAGAAGCGGGGCCTCTTCCGTCTCATTAGCGTCATTTCTGCATCAACGGCCGTATGGTCAGTCGAGCGCCTTGTCGTTCGGGTTCGCGTACAGCTTCTTCATCGAATCGGACAGCGGGAAGTTCAGGTTCAGCCCCTTCGGCGGGATCGGGTTCTCGAACCATTTCGCGTAGATCTTCGCGGCTTCGCCCGACTTCTCGACTTGCGAGATCGCGTCGTCGACGACCTTCTTGAACTCCGTATCGCCCTTGCGCATCATGCAGCCGTACGCTTCTTCCGATTGCGGCGTGCCGACGATCACCCACTCGCCCGGCTGCTTCGCCTTCGCGCGCTCGCCCGCGAGCAGCGCGTCGTCCATCATGAACGCGACCGCGCGGCCCGATTCCAGCGTATTGAACGAATCGCCGTGATCCTTCGCGCTGATGATGTTCATGCCGAGCTGCTTGTCGTTGTTCATCTTGCGCAGCAGGCGCTCCGACGTCGTGCCGGCGGTGGTCACGACCGTCTTGCCCTTCAGGTCGGCGAAATCCTTGACGCCCGAATCCTTCTTCGTCATCAGGCGCGTGCCGATCACGAAGATCGTGTCGGAGAACGAGGCCTGCTGCTGGCGTTCCGCGTTGTTGGTCGTCGAGCCGCACTCGATGTCGACCGTGCCGTTTTGCACGAGCGGGATGCGGTTCTGCGACGTGACCGGAATGTTCTTCACCTGCAGGTTCGGCAGGTTCAGCTTCTTCTTCACCGCGTCGACCACCTTCAGCTGGAATTCGCGCGAATAGCCGACCACCTGCTGGTTCTGGTCGTAGTAGGAGAACGGAATCGACGATTCGCGGTGCCCCAGCGCGATCACGCCCGTGTCCTTGATCTTCTTCAGCGTGCCCGTCTCCTGAGCATGCGCGCCATTTGCGAACGCGCAAAGCGCCGCGAACATCAGGACTGCCTTTTGGTATTTCATTTTGGTCATCTCCTTGGCTAAAACCCGCGCCAGTGTATCAAAGTAATATTTTTGAAAGTACTGGTTGTTTACCGCACTACGAATCGCGCTGCGCGAAGCCTTCCTCCCGGCTTCGGGCGCCCCTTCCAGCGCCTGAATGCGCGCGCGGGCGATGCCGGATTCGGCACCGCCCGCGAGGGTTCATGCACGCAACCGGATGGATTGCGTCATGGATTGATCGTAGTCAACCGATCTGAAATCGGCAACCGCCGATCAGGGGTAGAGGCCACGCATTTCGCGCGCCATCAGGATGCGCTTGCACGCAACGATGAACGCTGCGGTACGCACCGACACCTTGTGCTCTTCCGCGACCGCCCACACGCCGGAGAACGCTTCGCGCATCACGCGTTCGAGACGGTGGTTGATCTCGTCTTCCGTCCAGAAGAAGCTCGAGAAATCCTGCACCCATTCGAAGTACGACACGGTCACGCCACCCGCGTTCGCGATTACGTCCGGGATCACCAGCACGCCGTTCGCGGTCAGGATGTCGTCCGCCGCCGTCGTCGTCGGGCCGTTCGCGCCTTCGACGATGATCTTCGTGCGGATCTTCCCTGCGTTCTTCTCGGTGATCTGGTTTTCCAGTGCCGCCGGGATCAGGATGTCGGTTTCGACGGTCCAGAACTCGTCATTCGGCATCGGTTCCGCGCCTTCGAAGCCCGCGACGCCGCCCGTGTGTGCGACGTGGTCGAGCAGCTTGTTCGAATCCAGACCGGCCGGCTGGTAGATCGTGCCCGTGTGATCCTGCACCGCGATCACCTTTGCACCCGCTTCCTGGAACAGCTTCGCCGCGATGCCGCCGACGTTGCCGAAGCCCTGCACCGCGATGCGTGCGCCTTCGATTTCCAGGCCCTTCTTCTTCGCCGCTTCGCTGCCGACGACGAACACGCCGCGGCCCGTTGCTTCCTTGCGGCCGAGCGAACCGCCGAGCGCGATCGGCTTGCCGGTCACGACGCCGGTCGACGTCTGGCCCTGGTTCATCGAGTACGTGTCCATCATCCACGCCATCACCTGTTCGTTGGTGTTGACGTCCGGCGCCGGAATGTCGGTGTTCGGGCCGATGATGATGCCGATTTCGCTGGTGTAGCGGCGCGTCACGCGCTCGAGCTCACCACGCGACAGCTTGCGCGGGTCGACGCGGATACCGCCCTTCGCGCCGCCGTACGGCACGTTCACGGCCGCGTTCTTGACCGACATCCATGCGGACAGTGCCATCACTTCCGACAGCGTCACGTCCTGGTGGTAACGCACGCCGCCCTTGCCCGGGCCGCGCGACACGTTGTGCTGCACGCGATAGCCTTCGAAGTGCGCGACGGTACCGTTGTCGAGCTCGATCGGGCAGTCGACGATCAGGATGCGCTTCGGGCGCTTCAGCGTTTCGAGCCAGCGCGACAGCGAGCCGAGGTACGGCGCGACGCGATCGACTTGCTGAAGGTAGTTGCCCCACGGGCCGAGATCGTCGGCGTGCAGGTAGGACGGGATGGACTGCAATTGCGAAGACATGGAAGCTCCAACGGTCAACAGGTGCGCACATTGTCGAAAAACCCGTTTTTTTTATCCAATGCCGTTTGCTTATTCGATTATGCGTTTCTTGCATGATCGCGATTTTTCGCAAATCCGCGGTCGATTTGCGCAAGAACGCACGCGATCGACCGTGCATCGCGTGCGTGAAAAATCGTATTTCCTGGATGAGGGAAGGCCGCCGGACAGCCGCCCGACAGGCATCGCAAGCTCGGCGACAGCAGGCCGGCCCGCCTGCGCGACGGTTAACCGCCCACGGTTAACCCGCGGTTTCGCGCAGCTCGTCGCGCACGACGTCCCACAGCGCACGCACGAGCTTCTGGCGGGGATCGTCGCCCTGCAGCGCGAGCTTGTCGCAGTACAGCCGGATCTCCATCGTCAGCGTGAACGGGTGCGCGCCGCCGCGCACCGACCGGTCGAGCCGGATCAAACGCCCGCCCGCGACCGCATCCTCGACCGCGCTGTGCGGCAGGAACGCGATGCCGTGGCCCGCGAGCGCCATCGCCTTCAGCCCTTCCGCCATGTCGGTCTCGTAGACGCGATCGAGGAACAGCGGTGTCGTCGCATTCGCGACGATGACTTCCGTCATCCGGCCGAGATACGCGTTCGGCGTATATGACAGGTACGGCACGCGCGCGTCGGCCGTGCCGGGCAGCGTATAGCGCGGCCGCCCCGCGCGGCCCGGCGCCGAGAACGGGCTGATCGGCTCGCTGCCGAGGATCAGCATGTCGTAGCGCGCCGGGTCGAGCGCGACCGGATGGCTCGGGTGGTGGTAGCCCATCACGAGATCGCAGCCGCCCTCGACGAGCGACAGCACCGCGTCGTGCACGTTCAGCGCGCGCAGCCGCGTGTGGACCTGGCCCATCTTCGCCTCGATCCGCTGCAGCCAGCGCGGGAAATACGTGAGCGACAGCGTGTGCGGCACCGCAAACTCGATCGTCGGCACCGGCGCGCCGACGTGGCCGCGCAGCAGCGTGCGCGCCTCGTGCGCCTGCGACAGCATCGTCAGCGCCTGTTCGTAGAAGATCTGCCCGGCCTGCGTCAGCCGCGTCGGATAGACCGAACGATCGATCAGTTCGGTCGCGAGCCATGCCTCGAGCGCCTGGATGCGCCGCGAAAACGCCGGCTGCGACACGTGCCGCAGCTCGGCGGACCGGCTAAAGCTGCGCGTTTCCGCGAGCGAGACGAAGTCTTCGAGCCATTTCAGTTCCATGCAGGCGGGCGCGGCGGGCGGCGGTCGGGAAGAAGCCTGCATTCTACCGGCGGGCGGGGCCGGCCGGCGGTGTGGCGAGCGGCCCGGCGCCCCGCCGCGAACCGGCGCCGGCGCGGTATCCGCACGCGGCAGCGCCCGCCGGCCGCACGCGACCGGGATCGTCCCGCGCCGATGGTAAAATGCCGGATTCTCCTCCCCTCGCTCGACCCGGCCCCAAAGCCCGCCCGATCATGTCCGACACTCGTCCCGATACGCTTTTCGCCCTCACCGCGCTTTCACCCATCGACGGCCGCTACGCCAGCAAGACCGAAGCGCTGCGCGACTGGCTCTCCGAAGCCGCCTTCATGCGCCACCGCGTCACCGTCGAGGTGCACTGGCTGATCGCGCTGTCGCGCGCCGGCTTCGCGGAAGTCCCGCGCTTCTCCGATGCGTCCGAACAGTTCCTGCTGCAGCTCGCCGAGCGCTTCACCGCGCACGACGCCGCCCGCATCAAGGACATCGAGCGCGTGACGAACCACGACGTGAAGGCCGTCGAATACTGGCTGAAGGAATCGGTGAAGGGCCAGGAAGAACTCGAAAAGGCCAGCGAATTCATCCACTTCGCGTGCACGTCGGAAGACATCAACAACACGTCGCACGGCATGATGCTCGCCGGCGCGCGCGAACACGTGATCCTGCCGGCGCTGCGCACGGTCTACCAGCGCCTCGTCGCACTCGCGCACGCGCACGCCGAGCAGCCGATGCTGTCGCGCACGCACGGCCAGCCGGCCAGCCCGACGACGCTCGGCAAGGAACTCGCGAACGTCGCGGCCCGCCTCGCCCGTGCGATCACGCGCATCGAGAAGGTCGAGATCCTCGGCAAGATGAACGGCGCGGTCGGCAACTTCAACGCGCATCTCTCCGCGTATCCGGAATTCGACTGGGAAGCGTTCTCGCGCGACGTGATCGAGAATCGCCTGAAGCTCACGTTCAACCCGTACACGATCCAGATCGAACCGCACGATTACATGGCCGAGCTGTTCGACGCCGTGGCGCGCGCGAACACGATCCTGCTCGACCTCGACCGCGACGTGTGGGGCTACATCTCGGTCGGCTACTTCAAGCAGAAGACGAAGGCCGGTGAAATCGGCTCGTCGACGATGCCGCACAAGGTCAACCCGATCGACTTCGAGAACTCGGAAGGCAACCTCGGCCTCGCGAACGCAACGCTGCGCCACCTCGCCGACAAGCTGCCGGTGTCACGCTGGCAGCGCGACCTGACCGACTCGACGGTGCTGCGCAACATGGGCGTCGCGCTCGGCTACTCGCTGCTCGCATACGACTCGCTGATCCGCGGCCTCGACAAGCTCGAAGTGAACCCGCAGCGCCTGAACGAAGACCTCGACAACTGCTGGGAAGTGCTCGCCGAGCCGGTGCAGACGGTGATGCGCCGCTACGGCATCGAGAACCCGTACGAGCAGCTGAAGGAACTGACGCGCGGCAAGGGCATCACGCGCGAAGCGCTGCAGGAATTCGTCGGCACGCTCGCGATCCCGCAAGAGGCGAAGGATCTCCTGCTCGCGATGACGCCGGCGTCGTACATCGGCAAGGCCGTCGAACTCGCGAAGCGGATCGCGTAAGCGCCCCCGTCTCCGCACGTAAAAAAGCCCGACGCGAGCAATCGCATCGGGCTTTTTTGTTGCCTGTCGCAGCCGGTCAGAACGAAATCATCCGCCCCGGATTGAGCGCGCTCATCACGCTCATCGCGGCCTTCGCGGCGGGAATCGCGATCGGCGACAAGTGGCGGCCGAGCGGAATCGCGCGATGGTCGATGCCGGTCAGCATCGAGAAATCGTCGTTACGGCCGACGAAATCGTCGCAGATCGCCTTGCCGATCCGCACCGTCTGCGCGACGCCGTGGCCGCTCCAGCCCTGCACCATGTACATCGGCACACGGCCGTCGGTCTTGCGGCTGTCGGTCGCGCCGTTCAGCGTGAAGTCGCTGACGCCGCTCCAGCAGTAGTCGAGCGCGAACCGGCCGTCGTGCTGCGGGAACACCGTGTTCAGCCGCGTCAGCAGGTACGCGTTCACGTCGGGCTGCGCCCAGCAGGTGCCGGTGCCCTGCCCGCCGAACAGCAGGCGGTTGCCGCGTACCGGCCGGTAATAGTCGATCTGGAACTGCGTGTCGTACACCGGCATGCCGGCCGGCATCAGCGTCGCGACGTCGACATCGAGCGGCGCCGTCACGCTCACGTAGGTAAAGAACGGCACCGTGGTCGCCGCGCCGTCGTCGAGCAGCCGGAACGTCGTGTTGTGCAGTGCGAGCACGACGCCCTTGCGCGCGGTGATCGTGCCGCCCGGCGTCGTCGCGACGACGCCGTCCGGCGTCTCGTCGAGCTCGAGCACCTCGGTGCCCTCGAACAGCGCGCCGCCGTTCAGCCGGAAGCCGTGCACGAGGCCGCGCACCAGCGCGAGCGGATGAATCTGCCCGCCGATCGCGTCGATCGCCGCGCCGTGGTACAGCCCCGAGCGCACGTAGTCGTCATGCAGCTGATGGCGGCCGACGAGCGTCACGCCCGCGTCGCCGAGATGGCGGCGCGCATCCGCGCCGTCCAGCAGCGCGCTCATGTGGCCCGGGTGGACCGCCGCCGTAATGTGCCCGCGCTTGCGATCGAGCGCCAGCGCGTAACGTGCGCCGATCGCATCGATCAGGTCCATCGATTCGGCCGACGCGAAGCGCCACAGCCGCTTCGCGTCGTCGTGCGACAGGTAGTCGATCATGTCGGCGGCTTCCCAGCGCGCGAGGCCGGGCGTGAGCTGCCCGCCGTTGCGGCCCGATGCGGCCGAGCCGACGTGGTGCTTGTCGACGAGGATCGTGTCGACACCCGCTTCCGCGAGATGCAGCGCGGCCGATGCGCCGAGCAGGCCCGCGCCGATCACGAGCACGTCGCAGACGGCATCGTGCGCGAGCGGCGCGCTGTTCGCATGGCGGGACAGCGACGCCTCGTACCAGTTCGCCGGACGCTCGCCGTCGTAGCGGGCCGGGTCGCACCAGTTCCAGTTGTCTTTTTCGATGTTCAGTTGCGTTTGTTCGAAACGCGATTCGCCCTGGATCAGGGGTTGGTTATTGGACGTCATGATTGCACTTGCATGGTCTTGGGCCGCCTGTCGAAGGGCCTCGTTGCTTCGAGGCTTCGCGGGTGGGGCAGCCGGTTCCACATGGGTGTCAACGAGAAAAGGGGCGTGATGGCCCGTGTTGACGGCAGGCACGCTCGTGCCGCCTGGATCCCGGACTGTGCGAAAGCACGTATTGAAAGGTGCCGGGACACCCAATTTCTACACCGCAGAAATAATTCTACAGTGTAGAATAAGCTTTCGTCAAGTTTACAGCCGGTGCCGCACCGGCACGCCAGCCCGCATCGATGAAAGACAAACCCGCCCAAGGCCCGCGCGGCCTCGACAAGGATGCGATCGTCGCGGCCGCACTCGCGCTGCTCGAAGACGTCGGCGAAGCCGCGTTCAGCGTGCGCAAGCTCGCGCAGTCGGTCGGCTGCGACCCGATGAGCGTGCTGTACCACTTCAAGTCGAAGGAAGGCCTGAGCCGCGCGATCGCGAACGCGCTGTCGCGCTCGCTCGTGCCGGTCGATCCATCACTGCCGTGGCGCGAACGGCTGCGCGACCTCGCACGCCAGTACCGCGCGCTCGCGCTGCGCTACCCGGCCGCGTTCGCGCTGCTGCAGCGGCACATGAGTACCGGGCCGGCCGATCTCGCGCACATCGAGGCCGTGCATCGCGCGCTGGCCGACGCCGGCATCCCGCGCGCGGCGCTGCCGTCGGTGTGCGTCGGCTGGTATGCGAGCGTGATCGGCCTTGCCGCCGCCGAAGCCGGCGGCCTCACGCGCGCCGCGAACGACGTCGAGCTCGCGGAAATGGAAGCGCTGTCCGACGCCGCGCATCCGCTCGTCAAGGCGGCCGCCCCGCTCTACGCGCAGCTCGATCCGGCGGCCGTGCACGACACGATGCTCGACGTACTGCTCGACGGCATCGCGAAGCAGGCGCCCGAGGCCTGACCGGCCCGCGACGACGAGCCGCCAACGAAAAAGGCGCCCGAAGGCGCCTTTTCCATGACGATTGCCGCGAACCGCGCTCAGTGCTGCTGCGCGATGCCGAGCTTCAGCATGACCTGATCGACGATCTGTTCGGGCGTCAGCTCGATGCTGACCTCGATCGCTTCGTCCGGGCCCGGCTCCTCGAGCGTGTCGAGCTGGCTCTTCAGCAGCGACGGATCGAAGAAATGGCCGGTGCGGCTCTTCAGGCGCTCGTGCAACACCTCGAACGAACCCTTCAGATACACGAACCGCACGTCGGTGTCGGTGCCGCGCAGCACGTCGCGGTACGAGCGCTTCAGCGACGAGCATGTGAACACGGCCGTCTCACCGGCACGCTGCTTTTCCTCGATGGCCGCGCGGATCGTGCGCAACCACGGCCAGCGGTCGTCGTCGGTCAGCGGAATGCCGTGGTGCATCTTTTCCTTGTTCGCCGCGCTGTGAAACGCGTCGCCATCGGTATAGCTGCACGACAGGCGTTCCGCCAGCATTTCGCCAATCAGCGACTTGCCGGCGCCCGACACGCCCATTGCGATCAGAATCATTGACTACCCCTTGTTACAGAACCATGCTCAGCAGCAGTGTAAAGCCGAGGCCGAGCACCGAGATGATCGTTTCGAGCAACGACCAGGTCTTGAACGTCTGACCGACCGTCATCCCGAAATATTCCTTGATCAGCCAGAAACCGCCGTCGTTCACGTGCGAGAAGATCAGCGAGCCCGAGCCGGTGGCGAGCACCAGCAGCTCCGGGCTGACCGCCGCGCCGGACGCCGCCGCGATCGGCGCGACGATGCCGCAGGCCGTCGTCATCGCGACCGTCGCCGAACCCGTCGCGAGACGCATCAGCGCGGCGACGAACCAGCCGAGCAGCAGCGGCGACAGGTGCGCGTGCTTCGCGGTCTCGACGATCTGCTGCGAAATCCCGCTGTCGCGCAGGACACCGCCGAAGCCGCCGCCCGCGCCGACGATCAGCGTGATGCCGGCGATCGGTGCCAGGCACTCGCTGCAGAACTTCTGGATCTGGTCGCGGTTGAAGCCCTGCAGCTTGCCGAACGTGAAGAAGCTCACGAGCACGGCGATCAGCAGCGCGACGTCCGAGTTGCCGGCGAAGCGCAGCAGGTTGTTCGGCAGCGACTTCGGCGTGAACACCAAGTCGGCCCAGCTGCCGACCAGCATCAGCACGACGGGCAGCAGGATCGTGAACAGCGTGATGCCGAAGCTCGGCAGTTCACGCTTGCGGCCATCCGTGTGCGACTCGACGAACTGCGCGGCGAGCGGGTTGTTCTCCGGCAGCTTCACGAACTTCGAGATCGTCAGCGCGAACAGCGGGCCCGCGATGATCGCGGTCGGCACGCCGACGATCAGGCCGAACGCGATCGTCTTGCCGATATCGGCGCCGTATTGCTGAACGGCCAACAGCGCAGCCGGGTGCGGCGGGATCAGGCCGTGCACGACGGACAGGCCGGCCACCATCGGCAGGCCGACGACGAGCAGCGACTTGCCGGTGCGCTTCGCGACGTTGAACGCGATCGGGATCAGCAGCACGAAGCCGACTTCGAAGAACACCGGCAGGCCGACGATGATCGCGACGAACATCATCGCCCAGTGGATGTTCTTTTCACCGAACCAGTCGATCAGCGTGGTCGCGATCCGTTCGGCGCCGCCCGATTCGGCCATCATCTTGCCGAGCATCGTGCCGAGGCCGACGACGATCGCGATGTGGCCGAGCGTACCGCCGGTGCCCGTCTCGAACGACTTGACGATCTTGTCCATCGGCATGCCGACGACCAGGCCGAGGCCGAGCGACACGATGATCAGCACCAGGAACGGGTAGATCTTGTAGCGCGCGATCATCAGGATCAGCGCGGCAATCGCGATCAGCGTGAATACGAGCAGCATGCTGCCTTGGACAGCCCCCATGTGGCACTCCTCCTAGAATTGTTCGAACCGGGCGAGTTGTTGCGAGTATGCCCGGCTATGCAGGTCTCCGAAACACGGGGGGTACCCACCCCGTCAGGACGCTGAATTTTACTTATCTTTACGGTCCGCGGATAGAACCGGTTCCATCAGCAAAAACCCTCGGCAAAACAAGCACTAACGCTTGCTTTCCGAGGGCCAAACCGTCATCTGGTACAAGGCTTAGCGGGGCAGTTGGCTCGCGGCTTGCGCGAGGCGCGTGACTTCGGCCCAGTCCTGCGCGGCGAGCGCGGCTTTCGGCGTGAGCCACGAGCCGCCGACGCACACGACGTTCGGCAGTTTCAGGAAATTGGGCGCGGTGTCGACGGTGATGCCGCCGGTCGGGCAGAACTTCAGCGCCGGGAACGGGCCGTGGAACGCCTGCAGCATCGGCACGCCGCCCGCTTGCTGCGCGGGGAAGAACTTCACGATCTCGTAGCCGAATTCGAGCGCCTGGATGATGTCGCTCGGCGTCATCACGCCCGGCAGCAGCGGCAGGCCCGCGTCGAGCGACGCGAGGTGCAGCTCCTTCGTCAGGCCCGGCGACACGCCGAACTTCGCGCCCGCGCGCTTCGCCTGCTCGCAATGCTCGGGCTTCGTGATCGTGCCGACGCCGACGACGATGTCGTCCGCGAGCTGGCTGGCGCGCTGGATCGCTTCCAGGCCGGCCGGCGTGCGCAGCGTGATCTCGAGCACCTTCACGCCGCCTGCGTGCAGTGCACGCGACACGTGTTCACCCTGCTCGACCGAGTCGAATGCGAGCACCGGGATGACCGGGCCCAGCTTCACGATTTCAGCAATCGTCTTCATTGAATTGGCTCCTTGAAATTCATGCGGCGACGTGGGCGGCCGTTTCGCCGACCAGCGCGCCGAAAACCGATGCGCCCTGCTCGGCCGGCGCGGCGGCCGCGCGGAACACGCCGAACAGTTCACGCCCGAAACCGACCTCGTTCTCGGCCTGGTGCAGCGGCTGCGCGACCGGGCGCGCCTGCCACTCGGCGGCGTCGACCTCGATGTCGAGCACACCGGCTTCCGCGTCGATCACGAGCGTATCGCCCGTCTTCACCTTGCCGAGCGGGCCGGCCAGCAGCGCTTCCGGCGACACGTGGATCACGGCCGGCACCTTGCCCGACGCGCCCGACATGCGGCCGTCGGTGACCAGCGCAACGTGGAAGCCCTGATCCTGCAGCACGCCGAGCAGCGGCGTCAAACGGTGCAGTTCGGGCATCCCGTTCGCGCGCGCGCCCTGGAAGCGCACCACCGCGACGAAATCGCGCTTCAGCTCGCCGCGATCGAATGCTTCCTGCACGGCTTCCTGCGAATCGAACACGATCGCGGGCGCCGTCACCTTGCGGTGCTCGGGCGCGACCGCCGAAATCTTGATCACGCCGCGGCCGAGGCGGCCCTGCATCAGGCGCAGGCCACCGTCCGGCTGGAACGGGTCGCGGATACCGCGCAGCACCTTCGTGTCGTGGCTCTCGGCCGCGCCGTCGACCCACGTGAGCTTGCCGTCGATCAGCTTCGGCTCCTTCGTGTAGTGCGCGAGACCCTTGCCGGCGACCGTCGTCACGTCCTCGTGCAGCAGCCCGCCTTCGAGCAGGTTGCGTACCAGGAAGGCCACGCCGCCCGCCGCGTGGAAATGGTTCACGTCTGCCTTGCCGTTCGGGTAGATCTTCGCGAGCAGCGGCACGACGGCCGACAGTTCGTCGAAATCGTTCCAGTCGATCAGGATGCCGGCCGCGCGCGCGATCGCGACGAGGTGCAGCGTGTGGTTGGTCGAGCCGCCCGTCGCGAGCAGCGCGACGATCCCGTTGACGATCGCCTTCTCGTCGATCACGTGGCCGATCGGCGTGTAGTGGCCGCGCTCGACGGTCAGGTCGAGCACGCGGCGCGCAGCCTCGGCCGTCAGCGCGGTGCGCAGCGGGGTGTGCGGGTGGACGAATGCCGAACCCGGCAGGTGCAGCCCCATCAACTCCATCAGCATCTGGTTGCTGTTCGCGGTGCCGTAGAACGTGCAGGTGCCGTGGCCGTGATACGCGGCCGATTCGGCTTCGAGCAGCGCGTCGCGGCCGACCTGGCCGGTCGCGAACTGCTGGCGGATCTTCGCCTTGTCGTCGTTCGACAGGCCGCTCGTCATCGGGCCGGCCGGCACGAAGATCGTCGGCAGGTGGCCGAACTGCAGCGCGCCGATCAAGAGGCCCGGCACGATCTTGTCGCAGATGCCGAGGCAGAGCGCCGCGTCGAACATGTTGTGCGTGAGCGCGATCGCCGTGCCCATCGCGATCGCCTCGCGCGAGAACAGCGACAGCTCCATCCCCGGGTTGCCCTGCGTGACGCCGTCGCACATCGCCGGCACGCCGCCCGCGAACTGCGCGACACCGCCGTTCTCGCGCGCGGCCGCCTTGATGATCTCGGGGAAATCCTTGTACGGCGCATGCGCGGACAGCATCTCGTTGTACGAGGACACGATGCCGATGTTCGGCTCGCGGATCGCCTTGATCGAGAACTTGTCGTTACCTTCGAGGCCGGCGAAGCCGTGCGCGAGGTTCGCGCACGACAGCGCGCCGCGTGCCGGGAACTTGCCCTGCGCGCCGTCGATGCGCTGCAGATAGGCGAAACGGGTCGATTGGCTGCGGGCGATCACGCGTTCGGTGACCTTCGCCAGAGTGGGGTGCAGCGACGTCATGCTGGGCGCTCCTGTATGCCGGCCGACACCGGCGGTTGGAATCGTGGGGACGGTCGAGCTTCGTCGAACGAACGAAAGCAGTCTAGTAGAAAAACTACACGCATGCAATGCGGATCAGCATGCTCGCAACCCTCATTCCCGCCACCAGCAAGGCTTTACCTAGTGAAAACCCTAATGATCAACCCTACCCACCTCATGAATCACCGACGATTGAGCTAGTATTTTCATGTAGATTTTCTACAATTCGATTGCGATACACTCGCTCATCCGAACCCGATTTCTGCCTGCCGCCCCATGCTGCCCCGCATTGAAGCGATCCGCACCGAGTTGCGCCCGTCCGAGCGCAAGCTCGCCGACTACATCCTTGCCGCGCCGCGCGAGGTGCTCGACCTCGCGATGACCGAGCTGTCGACGCGCGCGGGCGTCAGCCAGCCGACGATCGCCCGCTTCTGCCAGGCGCTCGGCTGCAGCGGCTTCCGCGAATTCAAGATTCGGCTCGCGCAGAGCGTCGCGCCGGGCGTGTCGTCGGTCTATCGCGACGTCGAGCCCGACGAACCGGCGCCCGGCATCATCGGCAAGGTGTTCGACCGCACGATCGGCGCACTGATCGAGGTGCGCAACAGCCTGTCCGCCGGCAGCGTCGCCGAGGCGATCGCGCTGCTGTCGAACGCATCGCGGATCGAGTTCTACGGCGCCGGCGGCTCGGGCATCGCCGCACAAGACATCCAGCACAAGTTCTTCCGGCTCGGCGTGCCGAGCGTCGCGTATTCGGATCCGCACACGTTCTCGATGTCGTCGGCGCTGCTCGGCCCGCACGACGTCGTCGTCGCGATCTCGAACACCGGCCGCACGCGCGACATCGTCGACGCGGCGCGCTCCGCGCTCGCGTGCGGTGCGAAGGTCGTCGCGATCACGCAGAGCCATTCGCCGCTCGCGAAGCTCGCGACAGTGAGTCTCGCGTCGAACGTGGCGGAGGAAACGGACGTGTTCTCACCGATGACGTCGCGGATGTCGCATCTCGCGATCGGCGACATCCTCGCGGTCGGCGTCGCGCTGTCACGCGGCCCCGCGCTGATGGAACGGGTCGGCCGTGCGAAGGAGGCGATCACGCGCCGCCGCATCGACGACGGCACGAAGGATTGAGCAGACGCCCGCACCAACCACGGGCGCGTAAACGACAAACGGCGCCCCGCGGGGCGCCGTTGCACATCAGGCGGCGCCGGCTACTGCGCCGGCAATGCCGCTCAGAACGGCTTGATCACGACCAGCGCGACCGCCGCGAGCATGCCGAGCACCGGCAACTCGTTGAACACGCGATACCACTTGTCGGTGCGGCGGTTCTCGCCACGCTCGAACACCCGCAGCAGGTGCCCGCAATACGCGTGATAGACGATGAGCAGCAGCACGACCGTCACCTTCGCGTGAATCCAGCCCTGCCCCTGCCCGATGCCGATCGACAGCCAGAGCCACAACCCGCAGGCCAGCGCCGGCACCGCGATCATCGTCATGAAGCGGAACAGCTTGCGTGCCATCAGCAGCAGGCGGCGCACGGCGGCCGGATCGGTTTCCATGGCCAGGTTCACGTAGATGCGCGGCAGGTAGAACAACCCTGCAAACCACGCGGCGATCAGAACGATATGGAACGTCTTGACCCAGAGCATCGCCATCGATTGTGTGCCTCGCTGTTTACTGGCGGCCTTCGCCGTGGCCGAGCACGACGTACTTCAGCGACGTCAGCCCTTCCAGGCCGACGGGGCCGCGTGCGTGCAGCTTGTCGTTCGAGATGCCGATTTCCGCGCCGAGGCCGAATTCGAAGCCGTCCGCGAAGCGCGTCGACGCGTTGACCATCACGCTCGCCGAATCGACTTCGCGCAGGAACCGCATCGCGCGGTCGTGATCCTCGGTGACGATCGCGTCCGTGTGGTGCGAGCCGTAATGGTTGATGTGCTCGATCGCTGCGTCGAGGCCGTCGACGACCTTGATCGCGAGCACCGGCGCGAGATACTCGGTGTGCCAGTCTTCCTCGGTTGCGTCGACGAGCGGGCCGACGCCCGCATCGGCGAGCACCGCGCGCGCGGCCGCATCGACGCGCAGTTCGACCTGCTTGTCGCGATACAGCTTGCCGAGCGGCGGCAGCAGCTTCGCCGCGATACCGCTCGACACGAGCAGCGTCTCCATCGTGTTGCAGGTGCCGTAGCGGTGCGTCTTCGCGTTGTCGCAGACGGTCAGCGCCTTCTCGAGATCGGCGCGATCGTCGACGTACACGTGGCAGATGCCGTCGAGGTGCTTGATCATCGGCACGCGCGCCTCGTTGATCAGGCGCTCGATCAGGCTCTTGCCGCCGCGCGGCACGATCACGTCGACGTATTCGGTCATCGTGATCAGCTTGCCGACCGCCGCGCGATCGGCCGTCGCGACGACCTGCACCGCGTCCTGCGGGAGGCCGGCCGCCTCGAGCCCTTCGCCGATTAGCTTCGCGAGCGCCGCGTTCGACTCGAGCGCCTCGGAGCCGCCGCGCAGGATCGTCGCGTTGCCCGACTTCAGGCACAGCGCGGCCGCGTCGATCGTCACGTTCGGGCGCGATTCGTAGATGATGCCGATCACGCCGAGCGGCACACGCATCTGGCCGACCTGAATGCCGCTCGGGCGGTACTTGAGGTTGCTGATCTCGCCGATCGGATCGGCCAGCGACGCCACCTGGCGCAAGCCTTCGACCATCGTCTTCAGCGCCTTGTCCGACAGCGTCAGGCGATCGACGAACGCCGCATCGAGCCCCTTTTCACGGGCACGGGCGACATCGCGGGCATTCGCGTCCTTCAGCACCTGCGCATCGCGTTCGATCGCGCGCGCCACGGCGTCGAGCGCCGCGTTCTTCGCCGCCGTGCTGGCGCGCGCCATCGCGCGGGAAGCGTGCCGGGCGCGACGGCCCAGGTCGGTCATGTACTGATCGATATCCATCGTGTGACTCGAGAAGCGCGCCGCGCTGGGCGGCATGAATTCGTGGGGAAGCGTGAGCGGCGGCGGCCGGGAGGCCGCGCCAGCCATCAAAACATTGTAAGCGGGTTGCGCAGCGCGCGCTGAAGGCCCGAACGGGACTTAGCGTCGCACGCGCCCCGCGGTCGGCGGTCGCTCGCCGCGGGCACCGGCCACCGTCATCGCGAGCTGGAACAGCCCGTCCCACGGATCGGGCGGCGGTTCGTCCTGCGTGCGGCGGCCCGGCGCGACGGCCGTGAGCCCCTTGACCTGACGGTCGAGCTTCGCGGCAAACGCGAGCGCCTTCTCGAGCGCGGCTTCGGACACGCGATTCAGCGCGGGGCCGATCAGCCGCTCGCGCGGCCCCCACACGCGGTTCTCGCGCAGCAGCGTCGCGAGCGGCTTGCCGGCCGTCGTGCCGCGCTTGATCCGCAGCAGCGTGCGCAATTCCTCGACGACGGCCCACATCACGAGCACGATCGCCTCGCCCTCGCCCTTCAGCCCGTCGATCATCCGCGCGAGCCGCGCGGCGTCGCCGGCGAGCATGGCTTCGTTCAGCTTGAAGACGTCGTAACGCGCGACGTTCAGCACCGCGTCGTGCACCTGCTCGAACGACAGCGCGCCCTGCGGATACAGCAGCCCGAGCTTCTGGATTTCCTGGTGTGCGGCGAGCAGGTTGCCTTCGACGCGCTCGGCGATGAACTGCAGCGCGCGCCGCCCGTCCTCGCCGGGCGCGGCGCGCTGGCCCTGCATCGCGAGGCGCTGTCCGATCCAGTTCGGCAGCTGCGCGCGGTCGACCGGATCGATCTTCAGCGCGACGCCGCCGTTCTGCAGCGCGGTAAACCACGCGGATTTCTGCGTTGCCGCGTCGAGACGCGGCAACGTGACGAGCATCAGCGCGTCGGGGTTCGGCGTGGCCGCGAGCGTCTTCAGCGCATCGGCGCCTTCCTTGCCGGGCTTGCCCGACGGAATGCGCAGCTCGATCAGCTGGCGCTCGCCGAACAGCGACATCGCCTGGGTCGCGCCGAGCAGCACGCTCCAGTCGAAGCCGCGCTCGACCGTATGCACCGAGCGCTCGGTGAAGCCGGCCGCGCGCGCGGCCGCACGAATGCGGTCGCACGCTTCCTGCGCGAGCAGCGGCTCGTCGCCGTAGACGGTATAGAGCCCGGCCAACCCCTTCGCGAGGTGCGGCTCCAGCGCATCAAGTCGCAATTGCATCGATACGTGCGCCGTCGATCAGAGCGGCGGCGGCGGCAACGGCGCGCGCGGTGCGACGCCCGGCACCACGTCTTCCGGCGCCGGCGTCAGCGAATGGACGATCGCGAGACGCCGCATCAGCTGGTCGACCGCATCGCTCTGCATGTCGGCGTACAGGAGGTCCGCTTCCTGCGCCTTCGCGTTCGTGTACTGATCGCTGTACGTCATCGCGCGGTTCAGCGCGATCGCGCTCGGCGGGATCAGCACGGTGCCGTCCTTGCTCGTCAACTGATAACGCAACGTATAGAAGAGCGCGTATTCCTGCGCCGAGCCGTACTTGTTGAGCGTCAGCGTGTTCTGGCCACGCGATTCCCACATGGTCAGCACGGCATCGGCGTCGTCCGCCGACTTGACGATCTTCGTGTCGCTGCCGGCCTCGACGAGGCGCACGAGACGCGCCTCGACCGGCGCCGGCGCGCCGGCGATCAGCAGGTGCTTGAACGCGTAGTCCTGCTGGCCGCGCAACTGGAAGCCGCATGCCGACAGCGCAACCGCGCTGCCGACAGCGAGCATCAAAAACGATCTGCGGATCACCTTCGCTCCTTCTGGGTACGTCCGATGGCCGGCGGCCGTCAGACGACGATGTTCACGAGGCGGCCCGGCACGACGACGATCTTCTTCGCCGGCTTGCCGTCGCTGAACTTCGCGAACGCGTCGTCGGCCACTGCCGCGGCTTCGATCGCCTCGCGGCTCGCGTCCTTCGCCACCTTCAGCGCGCCGCGCACCTTGCCGTTCACCTGCAGCACGAGTTCGATCTCGGCCTGCTCGAGCGCGGCCTCGTCGACCTTCGGCCACGGTGCGTCGAGCAGCGGGCCGAATTCGTCCGCGTAGCCCAGCGCCTTCCACAGCTCGAACGTGACGTGCGGCACGACCGGGTACAGCACGCGCAGCAGCACGCCGTACGTTTCGCGCAGCACGCCCGGCATCGCGCCCTTCGCGCCGTCGATCGCGTTCAGCATCTTCATCGCGGCCGACACGACCGTGTTGTACTGCAGGCGCTGGTAGTCGAAATCGGCCTGCTTCAGCACGCTGTAGATCTCGCGGCGCAGCGCCTTGTCGGCTTCGCCGAGCGCGGCCGCATCGAAGCCCGCGCGCGCGGCGAGCGCTTCGCGGTTCGTCGCGCCGAAGCTCCACACGCGGCGCAGGAAGCGGCTCGCGCCCTCGACGCCCGCACCCGACCACTCGAGCTGCTGCTCGGGCGGCGCGGCAAACATCGTGAACAGGCGCGCGGTATCGGCGCCGTACTGGTCGATCAACAGCTGCGGATCGACGCCGTTGTTCTTCGACTTCGACATCTTCTCGATGCCGCCGAGCACGACCGGCTGGCCGTCCGCATTCAGCGTCGCGCCGACCGGGCGGCCCTTGTCGTCGTGCGTGACCGTCACGTCGAGCGGGTTGTACCAGGTCTTCTTGCCCGATGCGTCCTCGCGGTAGTACGTCTCGTTCAGCACCATGCCCTGCGTGAGCAGGTTCTTCGCCGGCTCGCCGAACTTCACGAGGCCGAGGTCGCGCATCACCTTGGTCCAGAAGCGCGAATACAGCAGGTGCAGGATCGCGTGCTCGATGCCGCCGATGTACTGGTCCATCGGCATCCAGTAGTCGGTGCGCGCGTCGACCATCGTCTCGGCGTCCGGCGCCGTGTAGCGCGAGAAGTACCACGACGAATCGACGAAGGTGTCCATCGTGTCGGTTTCGCGCTTCGCGGCCGCGCCGCACTTCGGGCACGTGCAGTTCAGGAACGCTTCCGACTTCGCGAGCGGGTTGCCCGAGCCGTCCGGCACGAGGTCTTCCGGCAGCACGACGGGCAGATCCTGCTCGGGCACCGGCACGTCGCCGCACGACGGGCAGTGGATGATCGGGATCGGCGTGCCCCAGTAGCGCTGGCGCGACACGCCCCAGTCGCGCAGGCGCCACGTGACCTGCTTGTCGCCGAAGCCGCCGGCCTTCAGGTCGGCCGCGACCGCGTCGACGGCTTGCGCGTAGTGCAGGCCGTCGTACTTGCCGCTGTTCACGCAGACCGCGACTTCCTTGTCGCCGTACCACTCCTGCCATGCGTCGAGCGAGTACTGCTGGCCTTCGGCCGAGATCACCTGCTTGATCGGCAGGTCGTATTTCTTCGCGAACGCGAAATCGCGTTCGTCGTGGCCCGGCACGCCCATCACCGCGCCTTCGCCATAGCTCATCAGCACGTAGTTGCCGATCCACACCTCGACCGGCTCGCCGGTCAGCGGGTGCGCGACCGAGAAACCCGTCGCGACGCCCTTCTTCTCCATCGTCGCGACGTCGGCTTCGGCGACGCCGCCGCGCTTGCATTCGTCGATGAACGCCAGCAGTTCCGGCTTGTCCTGCGCGAGGCGCGTGGCGAGCGGATGCTCGGCCGCGATCGCGCAGAAGGTGACGCCCATGATCGTGTCCGCACGCGTCGTGAACACGCGCAGCAGCTTCTTCTCGCCGTCGAGTTCGTACGGGAAGCCGAAGTTCACGCCGAAGCTCTTGCCGATCCAGTTCTGCTGCATGATCTTCACGCGCTCGGGCCAGCCGAGGCCGTCGAGGTCGTTCAGCAGCTCATCCGCGTACTGCGTGATGCGCAGGTAGTACATCGGGATCTCGCGCTTCTCGACGAGCGCGCCCGACCGCCAGCCGCGGCCGTCGATCACCTGCTCGTTCGCGAGCACGGTCTGATCGACCGGGTCCCAGTTCACGGTGCCCGTCTTCTTGTACGCGATGCCCTTCTCGAGCATCTTCAGGAACAGCCACTGGTTCCATTTGTAGTAGTCGGGCTTGCACGTCGCGATTTCGCGCGACCAGTCGATCGCGAGGCCCATCGACTGCATCTGGCCCTTCATGTAGTCGATGTTGTCGTAGGTCCACTTCGCGGGCGGCACGCCGTTCGCCATCGCGGCGTTCTCGGCCGGCATCCCGAACGCGTCCCAGCCCATCGGCATCAGCGTGTTGTAGCCGTTCATCCGCAGATAGCGGTACATCACGTCGTTGATCGTGTAGTTGCGCACGTGACCCATGTGCAGCTTACCGGACGGGTACGGCAGCATCGACACGCAGTAGAACTTCGGCTTCTGCGAATCTTCCTTCGTCTTGTAGGCATCGGCTGCGCGCCAGTCGCCCTGGGCGGCGGCTTCGACGTCGGCGGGTACGTATCTCTCGTGCATGGTGTGGTTCGGACTAGGCTTTAAGCGACGCGACGGCGCGCGCGCAGGAGTGGATCGAAAATCGTGCTTGCCCGGCGGACCTGCAGGTTCGCTGTTGCCGGACCTGTTCGCGGTTTCCGGGCATTTTCCGGGTAACCCGCAGCATGCCCGGGTAGCCTGGAAAATTCCGGGTTACCTGAAAAAAGCCTGCCAACCGGGAAAAACGTTGATTATACCGCCCGCGCCGGCCCATTCGACCCGTCTTGCAGCGCGCGGCCCGATCCCGCGGCGGGGACGGGCCCGCTCAGCGGTTGGCCGGCACGGCAGGCGCCGCCGCTGAACCGCCCGCCTGCGGCGGCACGTCGGTCACGAAACCGATCCGCGTAAGGCCGGCGGCCTGCGCGGCCCCCATCACCTGCGCGATCACGTCGTAGCGGGTCGCACGCGACGCGCGCAGCCGCAATTCGGGCGGCGCGCCGCCCGCGGCGGCGGCCCGGAAGCGCGCGGGCAGCGCATCGAGCGCGACCGGTGAATCATCCCAATACAGCTTGCCCGCGTCGTCGATCGACAAGGTGACGGATTGCGGCGTGTCACGCGCGACGCTGGCCGCGACCTTCGGCAGGTCGAGCCGGATCGCGTGCGTCATCAGCGGCGCGGTGATGATGAAGATGACGAGCAGCACCAGCATCACGTCGATCAGCGGGGTCATGTTGATCTCCGCCATCGGCGCGGAGGTCTTGTGGTGCTCGAGTCCGCCGAATGCCATGGTCGCTCCTCCGGGGCCGGTTCACGCTTCCTGCGCGCACACGAACACGTGCAGGTCGCGCGCGAAGCCGTCGAGTTCCTCGGCGAGCTGCCGCACGAGGCGCCCGAGGATGTTGTAGGCCAGCACCGCCGGAATCGCGACGACGAGGCCGAACGCGGTCATGATCAGCGCCTCGCCGACCGGCCCCGCGACGTTCTCGATCTGCGCCTGCCCGCTCGCGGCGATGCTGCCGAGCGCGTGGTAGATACCCCACACGGTGCCGAGCAGCCCGACGAACGGCGCGGTGCTGCCGATCGACGCGAGCAGCACCTGGCCGAATTCGAGACGCCGCTGCGAGCGCAGCATCGCGTGCCGCAACGCGCGCAGCACGCGTTCGCTGCGCTCGACGCGCGCGGCCAGCGCGGCCGGGTCGTGGTCGTCGGCCGCATCGCGCGCGGCTTCGGCGAGCGGCACGAACACGCGCTCGCGATCGGCGCCGGCGAGCGCGGCGAT